>QMTT01000224.1 GCA_003663565.1 Thermoplasmata archaeon | reverse complement strand
TTTTTTCAGCGATTTATTCTCTTGCTTCCTTGTTATTAACTCTTTATGCAGTTTCGATTAACGATTTCATATTCACAACGTTAAACGCTCTTGCCTTTTTTCAATCTGCTATAAGCTTTAAGTATGCTAGGGAGTGATTTTCAAAAAGATCCTCTGGTCCTTTACCATTTATTGATCTTCAAGAGCACGAAAACTAAACTGAAAAATCACTATGAACAAAAGATATCACAAATGGACATTAATTGAACATTCTGACGTATTAGAGCATTCACATTTTGCAGTATCTAACTTCTAGATTAAAAGAGAGGTTTGTTCTTTGCTGGTTACCTAGGTTAGTTATGTATAAATGTCTTCGGACATACCCTATATACTTGTAAAGGATGTGAACTTTCATCCCTTAATGACAGAGAGAATAAATATGCAGGGGATAAAGATATTTAAATTATAAAGAATATGAGAGTAGTTTTCTTAGATGTTTCATTGTATTAGCGAATTTATTTAATGAACTCTAAGAAAAGACGATTATGACTTCTATGTCCTGTGGAAATCAAATAAAACACATAAAGATAATACATTTATTCCTTAATGGTGTATAGGATTGAGATGATTTAATAATGATAGCTTATCAAGGCCATGATTGATCATAGCCTGGACAAGAAGAAATGTATATCGAGACCAAGGTTCAATTATACTGTAGAAATCTCTCATACTATGCTTTATAAATAAACTGGTATGCTATACGCAGGTGTGAATATTCACTTTCCTTGATTCAGACAACGGTGAACGTGATGACACTAGACAGTATTGACGTCCTAAAAGAAGCAAAAAGTATCGAGTTGAAGCTCATAGAAGTTTGGAGAAACGTGTTGGAAGATCATTATGTGGATGATATTAGAGATATTGCTGAGAAATGGCCTGAGAAAAAAACAATCACAATCTCACTTACAAAGTTAATAGAATATGGTGATATAGTTCATGATCTTGATTTAGATATCCTTACACTCATTGAGAAATATGGCATAGAGTTCTTAGAGGCATTCTATGCGACAGCATTTAATCTCATTAGACAACACGGTGTTATATACAGCGACCCATACGTCTCTCTTATCCTTACGGATTTTGAGGATCTCTTTATAAAAACAACTCCTAAAGACATAAGATCGTCCTCTGTTGGTAGACTGATCATGGTTGAGGGTGTTGTAAGGCGTATTTCTGAGATAAAGCGTTCTATAAGGATTGGACTTTGGAGGTGTCCTTATGATCATATGAAAACACAACTTATAGATCCCTTTGATAAAATTGAGAAAAAGGTGGATTGTGAGGAATGTAGGCTTGATGAGTACAAGAAGGAAAAGGTTAAGATGATATTCGATGAGAGGAACTCTGTGTACGTGAACTCGCAATTCATCGAGATACAGGATCCATCAGATCTTTTATCTGGAAGGGAGATCCCCCAGAGACTTACGATATATGTAGAAGAGGACCTCGTTGGAACACTTTATCCTGGTGATAGGATCAAAGTTCTTGGAATCTTAAAGCCTATTGTCAAAGGAAAAAAGACTGCAGAAGCTTTAGTGGATGTGTATTTACATGCTCTGGGAGTTGTCCATGTTGAAAAGGAGTTTTCGGAGATAGAAATCACCCCAGAAGACGAAAAGAAAATAAAAGACCTATCAAAGGACAAAGATCTCACTCTGAGAATAATAAGATCTATAGCCCCAAGTATTGGTGGAATACAAGGATATAGTGAAATAAAAGAGGCTATAGCTCTTGCTCTCTTTGGTGGAGTCTCTAAGAGACTTCCGGACGGAACATATAGAAGAGGGGACATACATATACTTCTTGTTGGAGATCCAGGCACAGGAAAATCTCAGCTTCTTAAGTTTGTATCGGAGCTTGCTCCTAAGGCGGTTTATGTCGTTGGTAAGGGTGCTACTGCTGCGGGCCTTACTGCTGCTGTTGTCCGTGATGAGCTCACGGGCCGTTGGACTGTTGAGGCTGGTGCTTTGCCTCTTGCTGATGGTGGTGTCGCACTTATTGATGAGATCGAGAAGATGGATTCCAAGGACAGGACTGCTATGCACTCTGCGATGGAACAACAGGAGATCACAATTTCCAAGGCAGGAATCCATGCAACGTTTAAGACAAGATGTGCAATAATTGCTGCAGCCAATCCAAAGTTTGGAAAATTCCTTTTAGATGAGGAATATAAGACATCAATTATTGAACAGATAGATCTTCCGCCATCTCTTCTTTCAAGATTTGATTTGATATTCGCTATAAAGGACGTTTCTACGGATAAAGGAGATTCATCAGTTGCTAGTTTGATACTTGAGTCGCACAGAAGTCCGGAAACTGTGAAGCCAGATATAGACATAGAACTCCTGAGAAAATACATAGCATATGCAAGAAAGTATGTTCATCCAAGACTCACTGAGGAAGCAGAAGAACTAATAAAGGACTTTTACGTGAACCTTCGTAAGAAGGGAAGAGAGCACAAAGTATTGACAATTACTGCAAGACAAATAGAGGCTCTTATAAGACTTGCAGAGGCTTCTGCGAGAATGCGGCTTAGCGATAAGGTCACTAAGGAAGATGCAATCCGTGCTATAAGAATCTTTGAGGCTGCAATGCGATCAGCACTTCCCGAGGAAGGAGGGCTATACGATTACCTCCCAGTTGCTGGCGGTGAGCGTAGCTCAAATGTCTCGAAGATTGCTCAAGCAAAGTATATGATAATAGAAAAGTTCAGGGCTTCTCCGGAGGGTGTCACTAGAAGAGAGCTCGAGGAACTGTTCAAGGAGATAGAAGAGAAACTTAAAATAAATAGAGAAAAGATAGAAAAGATATTTTGGGAGATGAATAATCGCGGAGAGATAGTAGAAGCCGAGCAAGGGAAGTTCAAGTTGTTCCCTCGATAAGGTAGGGAAGGTAGGGAAG
>QMTT01000223.1 GCA_003663565.1 Thermoplasmata archaeon | reverse complement strand
GGATTTCGTGATGACACCGAGCAGTTATACGTCTTTCCGGAGTGTCCTGAGCATTCCCACAGCTCACTGTTTCAATCCTGACAAAGCACCCGTGCCGGATGCCTTTCTACGGATTAATCTCTCTGATGCTAAAACAATACTCAGGGAAATCATTAGCCAAATGAAGCTCAGTACACCAGATATGACAGGAAAGCCCCAAAGACTAAAAAATGAGTCTTCTTTTGCACTCTTAGGATTTGAGGGATTGTAAAGGATATTGATTTTATCTCCGACTGAACCCATCGGCGGGTAGCTAAAGGTGCTGGAGTAAATTTTGTGGCTTACCCCATTGGCATCCTGGAAAACAAAAACCGGAGCAAAGGTTGTTGAATTATGTTTCTGATCAGAATTCTTCACAAACGCCACAATTTCGCCTGACGCACTTTGCGAACTTTTTACAAATGCCAATGCCAATCCTGCAAAAATCAAAGCGATGAGAATAAATAAGCCACAAAATACAATCATTCCCTTTCCGAGCAGGTTCCAATCTTCAGCAGTTCTGATGAGCATAAAAGTTTTCCTGATTAATTCGGCTAATGACGAATACCAGACCGCACTGATTCTGACAGACGGATCGCAGGGCACTGCCGGTGGCGTGGCCTGTCCGCGTCCCCATGTCCGCGGGATCCGGACAGCAGGGCACGTCACCGACGTGCCCCTACGATCATAATCATTGCGATCCCCGCATCACGGGCGGGCACAGGGGCGCAAAGCGTGGGAACGAGATCAATCCCCATTTTTCATGTCCCGGTTTCCAGGCTCCTGCCCGGGAACGAATGGGAGAAAGCTGCAACGCTGCGACAGAATACAGCCCTGGGTGTCAGCCCCGGTATATCAGGCTGATATTATCGTATATTATGAAATTTTGTCAGTTTCCCTGAAAGTACGCGGAGCTTACCCAACAGCGACCTCCAAACGTGTTACACACACTTCCTCATGAAGCCTTTGCTGTATTTCTTTTCGTGATGCCGTTTCAAAAAACAGTTCCAATGCCTCCCGGAGATTTTCACGAGCCGCCTCAGTGGAATTTCCTGGCTGGCAATATCGAGTTCCGGGCAGAACGACACGTAGCCCTTTCCCTCTCGTTCTATGACCGCTGTGAGTTGCTTTTTCATGTTGCTTATTCCTGTCTGAGAAATTTTCTGAGATACGGAAATTACCAAATGCAAGAAACATACCTGGCATCATTGAATCTATCATAACTTATTATACTTTATCAATATACTTCCTTATCCAATTTATGCCGGTGGGCAGTTCTGCAGGTTGGCCTGAGGAACGAAACCCAACGTCATCTCTGAGGGGAGATCATGCGAAAATGAATTTTCGCAAATGCAAAAAACCGCTTCGCTTAATTTTTGCACTCCGGACCTTGGTTCCGAAACCTCGGATGCCCCCTGCCCCGCTTCTGCTGCATCCGTTTCTGGCGAATCTGCTTCTGCTTCTCTGCGCGTTCCTGCGCGCCCTGATAGGACGGCTTCTGCTTTTCCTTCTGTCCCAGATAGCCTGCCAGGGAGCTGATGGTGGGATATCTGAGCAGTTCCACCATGGACAAATCCTGTCCGAGAGTCTGTTGCACCTTGCTGTGAACCTGCACCAGCAGGATGGACTGTCCCCCAAGCTCGAAAAAACTGTTGTGAACGCCCACGCTCTCAATGCCAAGCACTTCCTGCCAGATACCCGCGATGATGCGCTCCAGACCGGTTCTGGGGGCAATTTTCTCGCCAGATGCCTGTGCGGACTGCCCGGCCATGCCTAAAAGCTCGGCTGTGTCAACCTCCCCTGATGCGGTGAGCGGCATCTCCGGGATTCGGACAAACTCGCAGTGACTCAGGGTTCCGAAACGATCCCGCATCTCGGTCATCTGAAGGGTTTCCGGGAAGGACGTGCCCTCTGATGCCGTGAAGTAGGCGCTCAGTTGCTGCGGCAGATATGCCCCGGTCCTCACACGGGGACGGACAAAGGGCTTTGCCGCGTCCAGCCCGATCAGCAGTCGGGGATGATCCGCATGCAGCCCCGCAAGCAGAGCGGCAATGCCCTTTCGGGGATCAATCATGAAATATCCCTGATCCCGGGACTGCTCCTTCATGAGATAGTCCTGGCTCATGCCCACCTCATCCCACATGCTCCACGAGAAGCAGTGGCTTTGCAGGGATCGCTCATGCCGGAGATAATGGGAAAAGGCATCCGGGAAGGTATTTGCAGCGGAATAAGCGCCCGCGCTCAGTCCGCCCAGGAAGCCGTTCACCGAGCCGAAGCTGATGAAAAGTCCGTTCTCTCTGACAAGCTGGTGAAGCACACACGCACCGAGTATTTTCGGACGCAGGCTCTCTGAAAAGCTGTCGGGTGTCTCCTCGTTCAGCAGGCGTGTCCGGAAAATTCCGGCCAGATGAATCACGCCGTCCAAGCCGGATTCCCAGCGATTTTCTGCCCCGCGGCATACTTCCAGCATCTGTTCCGAGTCGCAGATGTCAGCGGCCTCGTAAACGACTTCTCCGTCAAGCTGTTCCAATTCTCTGAATGCACGGATTCGTGCTGTGATTTTCTCTGCATCAGGGGCATCTGCCTCCGGTTCAGCATTATGGCTGATCTCTGGCAGCGGTGTCCGCCCCACAAGAATCAGGCGAGCGGCATGGTGCATGAGCAGATATTTGGCAATTTCGATGCCGATGCCGCCCAGTCCGCCGCTGATCAGATACACGCCGTTTCGGACAAAGGGCAAATCCTGCTTTTCTGAAAACGCTGCTTTTTCCAACACCGAGACCATCCGGTGTCCGTCCCGATACGCCACTTCTCTGTCCTTTGAGACCGCCCGGAACTCCCTGATGATCCGCTCGGCATTTGCCTCCTTTTCGTCAGGCGGCAAATCCAGATGGCGGCAGTCCAGCCAGGGCATTTCCAGGGG
>QMTT01000222.1 GCA_003663565.1 Thermoplasmata archaeon | reverse complement strand
GGCGAATTGCAATACGCTTACCTTGAGGAGACGTCGTTAGGTAGCGGCTCTTTCAATATACAAACATCTGATACAACAGGTGTTAATTTATTCGACGGCAATTGGCATCATATAGTAGTCACGTTTGAAGGAACAACTACTATCAAAATATACGACAACACAGTTCTTGTAGGAGACTTCACAATAATAAACACACTTCAATATGATCCGCATAACTTCACATTAGGTACATCAACAACTAACAGTTTAAATTTACTTGATATAGATACATTTGAAGGTGTTATGGACGAAGTGCGCACATATGATAAAGTACTAACACCAGAACAGATAACAACATTATATGAATACTACGATGGAGTGCAGACAGATATAATTATACGTGATCTAGATTCTACAGCAGTAATAACACCTACTAATCAAATAACAACTATGTTAGACATTACGTCATTAGAAGGTACACCAGTAGTTATATACAAGTATTTAGGTATAGATGAGTCTGTTGTAAGATGGATTACATAATTGAATATCCTTTTGTATTATCCTGTAGTTCACTTATAAAACATAAAGTACAATTCGGTTTTTTGATACGAGAATATCGTCCGTAAATCGACAGAACTAAATTTTGATACGAGAATATCGTTCGTAAATAGAGAGAACACATATGAAAGCGACAGATATTATAGGATTCTACTTACAAAACCCTCCTTTCGAAATAACAGACATAGCTAAGTATACAGAAATGTTAAAATTCGTTTCAGATCACACTCTGATAGAAATTTCAGAGAATGATGCTATGTTGGATGAGACAGTATTTACGACAGATGTTGCTGTCGAAGAAGGAGACACTACTGTTATATTTGATTTAGATACTATAGATGAGAATTTCATGGAAGCTGTCGCTTTGGAGCCTACTGACACTTTTGCAACTTCAGTAGAGTTTGCGTGCAGTGCAACAGGTATATGGAATACCTCACAATCAGTAGGAGCCAGTGCGTTGCAAACAGCAATGAATTCAGGTTCAGTGATAGGGTATTTGTCAGTTAAAGACTCTATGTATATAGTAGAAGAGTGGTACAGTACTAAAGTGCGCAAAATGATATACAGAGGTAGTGAGATAAAACTTGTACCGGAGATTGAATATTATATGCTGTACAGAAAGTACAAAACTCTTACCGATCTTAGAATGGCGGACATGCGTACTTTTAAAGAACTGTTCGAAATAAATTTACAATTACAGATCTACCAATCAGATACTTTCGCAGCAGAGGGCGGACTCAAAAGCGTATCGTTGTCAGGGTTGTCAGTTTCTTTTAATGTACCGGATGCTAGTTCAGTTGTAGGAAGACTACGCACAACTAAAGCAAAAATACTCAGCAAAATGGCACTTGATTACGAAGACATGATAGGTATTATTTAATGCAGTCACATACTCGCAGAGCAAATAAAATTATGCATGACAGCATGCTAGCAGTAAAAGAAGGCATGCTGTCTAATTATAAAGAACAGTTGTACGGCACCCCTCCTAAAACAAAGAAAGACGGACAAATAATCAAAGGTACAGGCTCTTTACCTGACATGCCGCGTCTTTCTCGTATACTCTCATTGTAGTATTCTAGTACCCTTTATTTCTATCCAGTACAAAAACCCCTTTACATTTTTTGTTATTTGTGTTACAATATGCTGCATAATGTAACAGTAGTTTAAAACTTAACAAGGAGTGTTTATGCTACCTAAAACACTGTGGGGCACTAACGATTGTGCTGAAGCTAATTTTTGGGGTGTGTTAATTATATTGTTTTTTGTGGCATTAGCTGCAATTTTCACAAAAGTGTATCCATGGTACATACGTGTATTATTCTTAGGTTTTTATAGCGCAATGGTATTTGTAGCGTGTACAGCATAATAGTAAATCTTTTACAGGAGTTAAATTATGGCAATTAAGTCAAGGCAAGTAGAAAAAGAAGCTGCACAAGCTGTAGTTAAAGAAAAAAAGCAACCCGCTGTACTTATTCGTGTACCTGCTGCTATAGCAGATGATGTAAAGAAATACATCGTGCATTACAGGTCTTTGGACATGTTGCAGCAGCATGTTGCAAAAGAACTCGAGTTATACAGACGCAAAAATAACATACTACATATAGCTAGTGAGTTGGTCATTACTTGCAACGCTGATGCAGAAAAAGGAACCACAGTCACTACTGCGTAACTTTTTGCTTGCAATTTGTAACACATTACTGTATAGTATTTTTAAACATTAACATTTACTGAAGGAAAATTAGAGAGGTTAAGGATGAATTATTTCGCATACGGATCAAATATGTCATTAAAGCGTATTCAGAAACGCTGCCCATCAGCTGCTGTTGTCTGTGTAGCTTGTATGCGAAAGTACTCTTTACGTTTTCATAAGCCAGGTATTGATGGTTCTGCTAAAGCAGATGCTTTTTGGACTGGTAGTAATGATGATGTTGTTTATGGTGTTGTATATAATATAGCGCACAAAGACATAGCAGCATTGGACGCAGCAGAAGGCGCAGGCGTACATTATGAACGCAAGCGTTGTAAAGTTATCAGCACTTCAAGTAGACGAGTAAAAGCACAAATATATACCGCTATGTTTGTTTGTGACAAAGATGAACGTCCTTATGATTGGTACTTAGCACACATAACCACAGGCGCACAAGAGAATATGTTGCCAGAAGATTACCAGCACGCTCTGAATGCTGTTGTGTCTAAAAAGCAAGTCAAAAAAGTAACGCCTGTTGTTTATAGTCATTACGCTGATGTTGCGTCTGATACAACACCTTCTACACAAGATTCAGACGACACATTGTTTAATCATATGAGTTTCGAAGATGAAACAGAATCATACAATAATGAACCTTCTTATGATTACGATTATGAAGAGCGTTTAGATGAGTTAGCTATGTATGGTTTAGACGAGGACG
>QMTT01000221.1 GCA_003663565.1 Thermoplasmata archaeon | reverse complement strand
CTCTTAAATGGTCTTGGAACTCTTATTGGCCACTTATGATACATCTTAAGCTCATATATCTTACCTCCAGACTCCACTTTTGCAATGATATCTTCTATAGTGTACTCCCCTTCTTCAGCAATCCATACGATCTTACCCTGAATATTTGGTGGTACCAAAATCCTATGCTCTACGGTCTCTGTCTCTGGAACAACTCCCAAGATGTCACCCTCATGAACGTAATCTCCCACTTTTACCTTTGGTGTGAAGTGCCATTTCTTCTTCCTATCGAGAGCAAACTCGTGAACACCCCTTCTAACGAAATCTCCAATGAGCGCTCTTATCTTATCAAGGGGTCTTTGAACACCGTCATATATGTTTCCAAGAAGCCCCGGACCAAGCTCTGCTGAAAGAGGCTCTCCCGTGGAGTATATTTTATCGCCAGGCTTAAGTCCTGTTGTGTCCTCATACACTTGAACAGTGACCTTGTCTCCTTTAATCCTTATGATCTCACCAAGAAGCTCCTCATCCCCCACACGAACAACATCATACATCTTTGCTCCAAGCATTCCCTCTGCTTCCACAACTGGACCTGCTATTCTTACAATTTTGCCTTGAATCACAAGAATCACCTCCTGGATATATCAAACCCTATAGCTTCTCTCACAAGCGCGTCTATTGGGTCATACGGTAATTTCTCCCAATGTGGCCCAGGAAGATAAACGACTATTGGAGCTTTTTCTGGAACTTCATTTCTAATTATCTTTAATTCCTTCCTAACAATGTCAAAGAATTTCTCCTCAACAATGGCTACCCTCACATTATCTTCTACGCACTTCCATAGAGCTTTTCTAGCATCCTCAGCGTCCTCAACCATATACGACTTTTTTATTCCCCATGCAGAGAATACCTTAACGAACTCCTCAGACCCTATGCTGGCTATCATTCATCTTTCACCCATAAACAGCCATCTTGAGAAGTCTTTCTTTTGGTATTCTCTCCACTACACCATATATTCCCAGCCTTAGGTTTCTTATCCCAAAGCTGAGCGATGTAAGGAACCTCATTAATGGGCCTGCTGTCAGTGAGTACTTGTGTTCAAGCATTGACATGATCCTCATAAGGCCCCTTGATATGGATGCCTCTATGAGTGATAAATCTATTTTTTCTCGAGCTATCACTAAGCCCTTAAGCTCTTCTTCATATGGTGTTCCTTGAAGCTCTGCTATCACTTCATTTATGCTTGTGGCCTCTGAGAGCTTATGAAGAGTCCATTTGCTTAAATACATTCCTTCCCCAAGAGTTAGGCTCTCTATATATTCACTGCTAAGTCCAAGCGTTATTCCTCTAAGTATTATTAAAATATTATAGTAGTCCTTGTAGTTAAGCATGAACTCCTTCACTGCACCGGCAACGCTTTCATCCACAAGTCTTGATGAGTCATCAAGACCCCTTATTGCCATTAAGAAGAGTTCCCTTTCACCCTCAACTGGATCCTCTGGAAGCGATATTCCTATCGTTGAAAGCGCTGATCTTAGTGAATCATAGCTCGAAACTCCAGATATAAGGCTTGCCATTCGTGGATCTAATGCCTGCATTATTGTAAGATCTGGCTTAACACCGGAGGATATTGTTCTTATAGCTTTTATAAGCTCTTCAAACACTATAAGACGTTTATAAGCTTTGAAAAACGGTTCTATGAGCTTTGGAATGTGCTTTTCAATGAGCTTCATCTTTGATATAAAGTCATTTATTAGATACTTTTCCAACATCCTCGGATCTTCAGAGAGCTCTACTTCCACCCCTGCACTCCTCAGATTTTGTACAACACTTATTATGTCTCTAGAGTCATATAGTTCCTCTAGGAAAGCCCTGTCTATGTGCTTTCTACCCAACACTGCTATGAGAGAATTCAGGTATGCAAATGATATTATCTGCCTCATTGTTGGAAAGAGAGTTGTAATAAATATAAACACAAAGAGGCCCGCAACAAGGACTATTAGAAGTATCAGATAAGGAAGGCCTTCTCCCAGAAGCCACTGCATTAACGTGTTCCAATCCACGGATATCACCCACTTACTCCTCACCGATCAGGATTTTAAAGATGTCTTCTGCATGATCTTCCCAGAACCTGTTGAGCAATGTACTTATCCTTGCATCGATCCTAACTTTTCCTGTAACATCCTCCAATATTATTCCCCCATCACCCTCGATAGGATCTGTAACGTCTAATCCATACTTCGATGCTACACTTCTTGCTGCATTTTCCCAACCTTTTACTGGAATTATCTTTGCATTATCTAGTAGATTCTTCTGAAGAACCCTTTCTATGTATTTAACCTTTAGATCCTCGTCAAGTGTCTTAAGCTTTTCATATACCATAACCTTCAGATCCTCAAGGAGTCTAGTCTTCAACTCCAGTATCTTCATCCTCCATGCACTCTCAGCCTCAGAGACTCTCTTTCTAAATTCTATATCTGCGTCAGTCTTAGCCTTACTTAGCATCTTCTCCCTAAGATCTTCTAAATCTCTTTTATGACTCTCTTTAAGCATTTCCACACGTTTTTTTGCTTCGTTTATGACTTCTTCTACGTGTTTTTTTGCCTTTTCCCTTATAGCTTCAATAATCTTGTTAACATCACCGTGTATCTCCACGTGAACACCTCCCTTATAATAATGACAGTCCTATGAGTATGAGTATCACCACGAGTAAACCAAATATTGCAAACGTCTCTGAAAGAACTGAGAATAGTAATCCTCTCCCCATAGCACCCTCTCTATCGCACATCACGTTTATTGTCGCAGCTGCCGTTATACCCTGACCTATTGCTGAAAGACCAGCAAGTCCTATGGATAGACCCCCTCCTATCATAGCAATAGTGGTTTCTATGCTCAAGTTCTTCGCAATACCAAACAGACCTACGGACACTCCGAAGAGGATTGATGTAAGTAAACCGTATATAGCTT
>QMTT01000220.1 GCA_003663565.1 Thermoplasmata archaeon | reverse complement strand
TCTACAAAAAAGGCTTTGGTGAAAATTATGATAAGTTTTGTAATATCGTAGAAGTGAAAACTAAAATGACATACAACGCAATTAAGCTACCAGTCAGAGATTTCATGGAATGTGAGATCGATGCTACAGACTGTGGTCATGAAGATTTCTATGACTTTGTGTTTGAAAATCTAAAAGGAAAGATAAAAAATAAAGTAATAAAAATAATAGTAAAGGTAGATAAGAGGTTCAATCCAAAACCTATCTATGATTTTTTAAGAGAAGAGGAAGCGTTTCATTTTCTACCAATAGTCTGGGATGTAAATAGAAATCACAGAGTTGTAAAGCTAACTAAAGTAAATCAAATGAATGACATCGAAATAGTAGATAAGTCTTTACAAAAATTAAGTTATGACAAACGTATGATAGGCAACATTTCAAAATTCTGTAAAGGTGTAATAAATGAATCCACGAAGTCTCAGTCTTAGTAATTTTTTAAGTTACAAAGAAGAAAATATTAAATTTAACGAAGATGGTCTTGTGTTAATCACTGGCATTAATGATGAGGATGGTTCAGCGAAGGAGTCGAATGGTGCAGGTAAAAGTAGCATTTTTGATGCAATCCTCTGGAGTATGTTTGGAAGAATACGAGGAGTATTCGATAAAGAACTTGTAAAAGATGATGTCATTAGAGTAGACGATGACGACGTAAGAGCAAAAGAATGTAGAGTTGAATTTATTTTTGACATTGAAGGGAGCATTTATAAAGTAATACGTAAAAGAGTATACGACTTAAAGACAGATTTACAGTTTTACGTTAGATACAAAAAGGAATGGAAGAGTTTAACGTGTTCAGCTGGAGTAAATAAGAGAACTAAGAAAAGAGAAAGCGCTTCAGTTAGGACAGAAAATAAAATCATTGAAGTAATAAACTGTAACTGTGACTTATTCATAAATAGTGTTTTATTTGAACAGGGGAACACGAATACGTTTGCAGTATCGTCAAAAGGTGAAAGAGAAAATCTCTTCAAAGATGCACTTCATTTAGTAAAATGGGAAGACTATTCAAATTTAGCAAAACAGAAATTAAAAGTAGTAAAAAATAAATTAAATGAAAGCACAGTCTTAATGAAACAGCATGGGCATCCATCTGAAATTGAAAAATATATAAGAGACGAAGAGAAGGAAGTAAAACGACATAAAGAAAAAATAAAATGCATCAAAGAAGACATAGAAGACTATGAAAATGAGAAGGAAGACGTAGTAAAGAAATTAGCAGTCCTTTCATTGAAATCAAGTAAAATATCAGAACTTGATACAAATATTAGAACATTGAAATCAGAAATACAGGATAGGATTGAAGAAGCATCGCAAGACAGACAGACTCGAAAAGATCTAAAAGAAAGAATTGAAAGACTTCAAGAAGTTTTAGATTCGAATGAAGAATTAGAAGAAGAGTTGAAAGTCGAACTACGTGGAATGGAGAAAGAATTAGTAGAAGTAGATTTAAAGAAACTAAAAACTCTTCAGGAAATGGTTCTACTGAAAGTGGAAGAACGGAGCTCAGTTACTAAGCACGCAGAAATTTTAAAGAAATCAAAAATAGAAGTGAAGGTCATAGATTGTAGCGTCGCAGGTTGCATGATGAACACAGAGGATAAGATAAAAGAGAAACTAAAGAAAATAAATTCAAAGATTTTCAAGCTAAATAAAAATATCATGAGGATAAACAAAGAAGAGAAAGCAGTCAAAGAAAAAATATTCTCAGTTACTTCATCGTTAGAAAATAATCAGTACGTAGAAAGACAAGTATCTAATCAGAAATCTGCATTAGATAAGGTATCAAGAAACTCAGAAAAATATGAAAGAGATTTGAATGATGCTGGGAAAGAATTAAATTCGATTAAACAGTATTCTTTGAAGGATAAGAATAAATTAGAAAAAGATAAAGAGAAATTAGAAACTCTAAAAAATGAAAAACTAGAATATGAAAATGCTCTAGAGAAAGAAAGCAGACTGAATGATACGCTGTCTAAGTGCAAAATGTTGGTCAATGATTGTAACAATGAACTTCAGAGTAGAATGACATCCTTGGCGTCTAGTCAATCAGAAATCAAAGGCTATAAGGCAGTCTTGACAATAGTAAAGAAAATTAAAAAAGAATTCACAGAACTTCAAGATGAGAAGCTAATAATCGACTCTTCTATTAATCTAATGGGCAAAGATATTCCACATCTTTTAGTTGAAAATGCTATCCCAGAAATCGAAGACTACGCAAACGATTATTTAGACAGACTTAGCAATGGAAGAATGAAGATAGAATTTATTACTGAAAGAGAAATCAAGGCAAAGGATGACGATGGAAATAGAATAAAATCTGATACTCTTGACATAGTACTGACCATGGATGGCAAGAAATATAAATATGCTTTATATTCTGGTGGTGAAAAAACAAGGGCAGACGTTGCAATTCATTTAGGTTACTCGACGTTTCTCTTAAATAGGAGTGGTCATAGACTTCAGACGTTATTCTTGGACGAAGTATGCTCAGCATTAGACGTAGAAGGTAAAGAAATGCTTGTAGAAATTCTTCAAGAACTTTATAAAGATCATGGATTTAGAAAAATATTTTTAATAAGCCAAGATGTTCAACTAAAAAGAATGATCGATCAGCAAATAGTAATCATGAAGACAAGAGAAGGTAGTAAATGGGTCAAGTAATAATGGGCATAGATTGTAGTTATAGGTCTACTGGGATTGCAATTTTAAAGGACAGTGAGATACTTCATACATTGAAGATTGACAATAAAAATGAAGCAACTTTTAGTGAAAACGTGTTCAGTTTGACTGAAATTATACGAGGTTTGATCGACGGGTATTCGGTAGTGATCGTTGCAATGGAAGATTTGAATCTATCTACGAATTTTAAAACTTCAAAGATTTTACTGAGAGTCCATGGAGCAATAATGTTA
>QMTT01000219.1 GCA_003663565.1 Thermoplasmata archaeon | reverse complement strand
TGGAGAAAGGCGACAAGATTTACTTCCACACAATGTTCGATAACAAGCGTGCTGTAGGTCACATCTCTTCCATAGATAGAACCTTCGGTCAGGGAAAGAACAACGTCATCAATAAGTACACAGTAATGGTGGCTGATGCTAGATCCACTGAGAAGAGCGTAGACTTATTTGATAGAGTTGGGATGAATGACTCCGACTTTGTCACCAAGGGATATATTACTCGCATCAACATGACTGATAGTATCGCTCTTAACGATAAAGACCTATTTGGCGCGGTCTCATTAGAGCTGTCCGATTCACTAGAGCTAAATGATGATACGATACGAGCAGAGCTTACAAGGAACTTATCCATAGTTGACTCATTGGTTATTGATGATTCTGTCATGGTATTTAATAATCATCGACATCTGTTTTTGGCTGATACGGTATTGATGGATGGTGAAGAGTTACGAATGGGATTTAAGCTGTTCCAGGGACTCACTGATGCTGTTGCCATAGACGATTCTGGCATAAGCTACTATAAGTCACGCAGACTTAATATGAGCGACCAGATTATTGTGGATGATGTCAATCTTGTGATTAATAGGCACTCCACTCTTGATCTGTCAGATACAATAATCGTAGATGAAGATAACAAGAACGTTCGACATCGTGTTCGTAGGCCTACAGATGGTATAGTTCTTGAAGACGAAAACATAATACCATCCAGAAATGTTGGAGTAGTTCTGGCGTCAACAGTTGAGTTGACTGATATTGATTTCCTTACTGAATACTACAGACGCCACCTTTATATTGATACGGATCTTATCGTAGACGGTGAGCTAATAACATTCGCTAGACATATCAAGTTTAATTTAGACGAATCCTTATCAATAGCTGATATACGATTAGGATATACGGTAAGACTATCAGTCACCGATAGCATCGTCCAAGATGACAGCGTAATGAGCTACACAGCTATAGTTAAGCTTAAGTTGTCCGATTCTATAACAATCTCAGAAGTATACGATGGAACTAAAGGAACAGAGCTACTATTTATAGAAAAGATAGGAATAGATGATTCCCTTATGGCTATATTCGGAACAGTTAAAAGATTCCAATTGAGGGAAACTGCATACATAAGTGATAAGTCATGTAAATTAAGCAGACACATTACTCTTGATTTGGTGGATTCGGTAGTAGCAACGGATGATGATTTAATTATATTACTGTAGCACATATAGAAAAGCCGTTATATTGTATGATGGTGATCTATTAATAACAACGGAATAGGAGACATTCCATGAAAGAGCAACATTTGGAAGTAAGAGGCACCTGGACAATGAAGGTTCACCGCAAAGACGGCAGCTGTCTGGAAGTATCATTCAAGAACTTAATCACTAAGCTGGGACTTGACCTTATGGCAAGCACCCTTGCAGGAGTTCCCATTGTATCTAATGTTCTTTATCTTGCATTAGGCACAGGTCTTACTGCACCAACAGAGGCAGATACTGCTCTTGAAGCTGAATCCCTTCGTGAGCTGTCTACTGTAACAACTCTTATAGCTCCTGACGAGAATAAGGTTCAATTCCATAAGCTGTGGGCAGAAGGCGAAGTGGTTGGAACTTTCACTGAGGCTGGATTATTTACAGCAGCTACCGTAGGTGAAGGCATCATGTTTAACCGTAATGTATTCACCGCTGTTCCTGTCACCGTTACCGATACTTTTGAGGTAACTTGGGTTGTTGAGTTTCTTAACGTAGGTGTTTAATAATGTCATCATGTGTCGCAGAGAATAGCCACTATGTGCCCATGGCCAGACTTGCAGGAACTACCGTGGAAGGCTTTAGTGATCGGCTGGTTTTACATTGGTCGAACCTTATAGTCTTCCCGGGAGAGCAAGTTCAGCTCATATATCGTTTATCTGATAATAGTGATATATTCAAGTATGCTGATGTAGTAGCGAGGGATGAGGGTAGCGCCTCCACTCCCTCGGGGCTTCTTCCAGATACTTTATATACCTTGTGGGCTCGTCCCGAATCGTCTGGAATCCATGGAGTTTGGCAGTCATGGAATGCAATAACAATTCCAGGATTGCAGGGATTGGTTCCGGTAGTTCACAAAGAAACCACTGTGATGCATGGTGATTTAATGGTAGTAGTTCCAACCGAATAGGAGAAGTTATGCCAGCAGGAGTAAATGGACAACCGATGCCAATGGCAGAGGTAAGGCAGTTAGAAGAAATAAATAATAGTGGAGAATTAGTAGGCATCAAGCTACGTGGCATAGATGATGGTAGTGCTCTGCAGACTAAAGATGAAATACAAGTAACAATTGATGACAGCATGCAGTCGGAGGCGTCGGCTATAATAGGCGCGTATTTAGCTCATGCTAAATCCGTATTGATTGATCCTGTTACTGTGACAGACGCTGAGGGAGAGGTGACCGTACTCTCGTTTACAACTGATAACTATAACATAGGTGATAGTGTTATTATCACCTTGTCGTTTGTATCGGCATTTGATGGTTTGAACGATCAGGTCAACTTTAAGCTGACTGGAGATATTGAAAGTCTTACATTCTTAAAAGAATCAAAAGACGAAAATGAAGTAGTGCCATTTTCGTACTCATTCCCTGTAGTCATGGATAGAGAAATCCTAGAGTTAAATCTGGTAGTATTTGTAACTGGATCTCCAGGTGCGGAAGTTGTTATCAGAACAGCCAACCTATTTTCAACCAGAGTAGGTTAAACCAGGAGGAAAGATGGTGAGTAAGATACCGTCAGTATTTATTATAGCAGCTACATTACTTATGTCCGGATGTAGCCATCTCGAACACAACCAGATGATAAGAGAGAGCAACAATGGAAGACTGGAAGCCTACGGTAAAGCGCTGGCTATGCAAACGACTGAGGGGGGTAGGATGGCTCTTACTATTACTTATGCTCTTGGCGTTGGTCAGCAGGATTACGTAC
>QMTT01000218.1 GCA_003663565.1 Thermoplasmata archaeon | reverse complement strand
CGCTTCCATAAACTTATACCTAAGGATGTGGGGTTTTCCTCCCCCGAAAGGGGAGTGGGATTACCCTGAAAGGGGGCAAGACCAATGATCGATGAACCCTGAGGGGGTTGAGGTTGATGTGCCCCAAGGCGGATGTTCGCTCATCAATGCGGACATCCGCTGAACCCCAGTACGGTATAATCTTCCCATGTTAATATATAGCGTTTCGAAAAGTTATATATTTCGATTATTTTAATTCAGGAAACAGCCTAACATCCATTTCCAAATCTTCTTCTTTTATGTGTACTAAGATCTTTCCTGGAAGCTCTTTAGAAGATCCTCTTGTAAATTTTTTCAATCTTTTAAGACCTAAGTTGACAAGTGATTCCTCTCCTAGGATTAACATCCATGAACTACCTTCATGATCAAATGACAAGAGTATGTGATCATATGGCATATTGTTGCGTCTTTTTAAATACTCTTCACTCACATATCTAATGAAGAACACTCTTCTTGTAGGATGCTCATACATTACTGAGATAGCACACTTAACTTCGTTCAATGCATTAATAAGCAGTTTAGTCTTAAGATCTTGTCTTACAAGAGCGTAGTTTACGATATCCCACAAAGCACTCACTAGCGATAGCCTCTTATCTTTAGAAACTGTTTCCTTCTTTTGGTTTAGCACGTTAATAAAGATGTACCTATCATTTAGTACATACGGCTGGAGATCTACCATAGAACTTTTATACTCTTCTGAGGAAACAGAAATCCCCGCTATGAGAAATCTAGGTCTAAAGATTCTAAGTACTGCGAGTGTCTCAGTTGGGTGTATGAACTTTAATGCGGGAGATTTATAAACTACAGGGTGCCCTAGCTCTGTCTCCATTACAAGGCCGACGCTCACGTATTGACCTTCGTCCAGAGAGCTCTCCATGACCCCCATGAGGGCTTCAATGTAGTAATCCTCTTTTAAGTTCTTAGCTATGATTACAATATTCATCGAAATCCCACCGCGTCTTAAGCATATCTTCTACGAGATCCTTAAGAGGGAAATAAAGTTCATGAGATCTTATTGTGTCTAACACCTTAGAAAATTCTCTTATCTTAGAGAAGCCTGCACTCAAGTACTCTCCTGCCTGTAGTGCCATGTCTAAAAGGTCTGCTAATCTAACTATCTTAGATTCGATACTAGCCTGTAAGATAAAATCCACCATAAGATCTTTATATTCAGGAATCTCTGAAAAGAGGACGTCGACAGCATATTTTTCAATCTCATCTTTCATCTTCTTACTTATAGATCCCGAGGGAATGTCTCCTATGATGCTCTCATGAAGATCATGTATCAGTGCTATTTTAAGCGCTTTTTCGATAGAAATGTCATAACCCAATGCCCTCAATCTATCGGCCAATATCATTGTAAGAAAGGCTGTACCCCACGCGTGAGATGATACGGTTTCGGGAATCGTAACACCACGTTGTAACCATCCAGTTCTAGGGATCCTCTTCAAAGCAAGATAACAGTCAATAATCTTTTCAACATTTTTCCTCATAATATGAGTGAAAATGCTCTCATATCTTTAATCTTTTCTCCTAAGATCCGTGGATCGTCTTCAAGTATCGTGAACTCTGCTTTATATCCTGGAGCAATCTTGCCAACAATGTTTTCAATACCTAGAGCTGTTGCTGATCCCTCGGTATATATCCTAATTGCTTCTTCAATGGATACTCCTTCCTCTGGCATAAATGTCTCTCCTGTTGTTATAGATTTCCTATAAACTGCTGAGTAAATACCATATAATGGATTTGGCGCCTCTACTGGAGCATCAGAACCTCCAGCAACTGTAAATCCCTTTTCAAGAAGAGATCTCAATAAATATGAATACTTTACTCTCGTTCTTCCAAGCCTCTCTATAGCCCACTGTGAGTCTGTATTAATAAAAATAGGCTGAACTGCCAATATAACACCAAGACTTTTTGCTCTCTTTAGATCTTCAGGACGTATTACTTGACAATGCTCTATTCTAACACGAACTCCATTTTTTCTAGCAACTTCTGCTATATCAAGAGCAATACTAAAGGCACGATCACCTATAGCGTGGATCGCTATGTCGAAACCGTAAGAAGACGCTCTATCTGCAATCTCAATTAGTCTGTCAACAGGTTCTACAAGGACCCCCATGTTTCCAGGATCATCTGTGTAGTCTTCATAGAGTAAGGCTGTATGACCTCCCAAGCTCCCATCTATGTATATTTTAACTCCTCTCACAATGAATTTTTCAGAATTCCTCTCTATAATCTCTTTTGGATCATAATCCTCTAGAACACTTGGAGAGATATAAGCTACTACTCTTATGGGTAAGTTCTCTGAAAGCTCCCAGTATGCCTCTAAATACGGCGTTGATATCCCCATATCAGATACCGTCGTGAGGCCCATTGCTCTTAAAATCCGTCCAGCTCTTATAGCGTTCTTCTTGAACTTTTCAATTCTTATTTTCTCTATGATTTCTGATAGTGCTTCTAAGGCTCGTTCCTTAAGAAGGCCATTTTCTAGGTCTATTACTCCTCCTTCCACCATTTTATTAAGAGAATTCTTGATTTTAGAAATAGCTACATCATTTAGTGTTGCTACATGCATACATCTTCTGAAGGCTATAACAGGAAAATCGAAATCTAAATCTCTTTTTGTCAGTATTCTGTTTTCAGCAAATTCTGTTTCATTCCATCCAAAAGCTATTACCCATTCATCACTTGACTTCAGATTTTTTCCAATTTCAGCTATTTTATCTCTGACGTCCTTTATAGAACGCACACCCCTTAAGTCAACGAAATCTAAATGTGCTGCATATTCAGAGAAGTGCATATGAGAGTCTATGAGTCCTGGTATGAGAAATCTTCCATTTAGGTCTATAATCATTGAAGCATGATCCACGAACGATCCCTCAAGTTCTTTACCACCAACTAGGACAATCTTCG
>QMTT01000217.1 GCA_003663565.1 Thermoplasmata archaeon | reverse complement strand
TTCCTCTACCACCTCCGCTAATTATGCAGATGACTGCCAGCGATTTAATGACGGCCCGGCATGTACTCCCTCTTTCTTGCCTCGACGGCCTTCCTCCCTAGGAATTCCCTCTCCACCCACTCAAGAATCGCCCGATGCTTAGTGATTATTCCGACGGGCTCGTCCCATACTCCTCCGTATATGGATCCGGCGAACCTTTTCACCAAACCGCACAATCCCACCCCTCAAACTTCACCCTCAAAAGAAATAAGCCTTTCGAAGTCCTCTAAATCCCATACCAGCCAGCCTTCGGCCCTCAAAGCTTCCTTCCCGTTTACCTTCTTTGCCACAAGACCGTAGCTCTTCTCGTAGTCCTTTAAACCAACGAGCTCTGCTTTCCTCTCTAAATCCCTCAAAACTCCCCGCGCTTCCCTCTCACTCAAGTCTTTCCACTTCACCTCAACAAAAAGGGCTTTCTTCTCCCGCTCGTTTAAGGCCACCAGATCAATTTCCTCTCCCTTCTTCCACCACCTGCCGATTTTCGTGAATTTAAACGGCAACTGCCCAGACCTGTTCAGCTCGATGAGAAACTGCTTAGCAATATCCTCGAAGGCTCTCCCCACGTAGGCGTTGAAGGCGTCCCAGTCCATCTCAAACGTCCCTATCTCTATTTTGCCTTTGTTTGGCTTCACGAAACGGAACCAGAATGCAAAGAAGTTGTCGTTGAGGTAGTAGCGCGCCTTCTTGCTCCTCTCCGGCTCGGTGACGGGCACCTCACGCCTCACGAGTTCGAGCGAGATAAGAGTTCTCAGATACTTCGGCATGTCCTTTGCCTCAATCCCGGCAAAGTTAGCGATCTCGCTGACCCTGTGCTTTCCGAGGGCAATCGCCTCAAGTATGAGGTAGTAGCGGTGGACGTCCCCAAGCTCTTCCCTCAGGATGAACTCGGGCTCCTCGTAGAGGATTGAGGTGGGTGAGAACGCCACTCTGAGGAGCTCCTCTTCAAAGTTCTTCCCCTCAAAGAGCCTGAAGTACATCGGCACGCCGCCCGTCACGGAGTATATCTTCACAACGGTCTCAATCGGGGAGTTCCTGAAGTATTCGCGGACGTGGAAGAAGTTCAGGGGTTTAAGCTTGAGCTGGGAGGTCCCCCTCCCATAAAGGGGGTTGCTGTAGTCCATGAGTCCTTCCATGAGGCCAATTATCGAACCGCTCAGAATGAGGAAGAACCCCTCGTCGAGAACCTCATCTATCACGTGCTGGAAAACCGCCGGGGTGTTCTTGTCGGTGAACAGGAGATAGGAGAACTCGTCTATGACAACGACGAGCCTGCCCGGGGCCTTGAGCTTTATGAGCTCGAATGCCTTCCTGAAGTCCCTCACCTCGACCTTTGGGAGTCCAAGAACTTCAGCCGCTTCCCCGTAAAAGCGCCTCGCGTTGGACTCAAGTCCATCCCTGTCCGCTAGGAAATAGAGGGCGGTTTTCCCTCTGATGAACCTTTTCACGAGCTCCGTTTTCCCGACCCTTCTGCGCCCGTAGAGGATGAGGACTTCCTTCCTGCCCGATGAGTAAAGGGACTCAAGGAAGGTGAGCTCGTCTTTTCGGTTGACAAACATTATCTTCACCAGGATAATCCTGGGCGGGATAATATTTAAGCGTTGTGGGTATGCAAAGCTCACATGGTGAGGCCCTCAGGTAGCCCTTCAAAGTCCTCCAAGTCCCACACGAGCCAGCCCTCGCCCCTCAGCTCTTCTTTTTCTTTTATCCTCCTTGCCACGAGTCCGTAGCTCTTTTCCCAGCCCTCAAGCCCAACAAGCTCTGCTTTCCTCTCCAGATCTTTTAAAATGCCCCTGGCCTCTCTTTTGCTCAGCTCTTTCCATTTTGCCTCAACAAAGAGCGCCTTTCTTTCCCGCTCGTTCAAAGCCACGAGGTCAATTTCCTCTCCCTTCCTCCACCATTTTCCAACCTTTGTGAACTTGAAGGGCAGCTTTTCCGCCCGGTTCAGCTCAATTAGGAACTGTCTTGCAATTTTCTCAAAAATTGGGCCAAGGTAGTGGTTATATGCCCCTCGTATCTCATTCACGTCAAATATGCCCTCCTCCATGAGTGAGAGGTTCGGGTAAACGAAGCGGAACCAGAAGGCGAGAAAGTTGTCCGCAACGTAGTAGCGGCCCAGCTTGGAGTTTGGTTTTTCCGTGATGGGAACTTCCCTCACTACTAACCCGGTCTCGATTAAGTTCCGGAGATATGGGGTTATCTCCGAGTGCCTCATGCCTGTGAAGTCCCTTATCTCCTTCGGCGTCGTTTTGCCGAGGGCTATCGCCTCAAGTATCCTCCTGTACGTCCTCGTCTCCGTGAACTTGTACCTCAGCAGGAAATCCACCTCGTCGCGGAAGAAGCTCACTGGGTTCTTCAGCTCCTCATCAAGCCACTCCCAGAAGGGAAGCCTGACCTGAGCTATGTAGAAGGGAATCCCATCGGTCATACCGTAGACCTCTACAAGCTCCTCCCAGCTCGCGCGGGGAAAGAACTCCCCGAGGTGGAAGAACTTCAACGGTTTGAGCTTCATGGAGCCAGTTCTCCTGCCGTAGAGGGGGCTCTTATAGCTGAGGACTTTCTCCGTCATCATGCTCACAGAGGAGCCGAGGAGAATGAGCTTCGTGTTTGAGCTTGAGAGGTCAGTGTCAATGGCCCTCTGGAATACGCTCAAGACTCCGGGATCTTCCTTTATCAGGTTCGGAAACTCGTCTATAACGATGATTTTGTCCCTGAGGGCGTGGAGAAGCGCCTCCCAGTCCTCGCGGGCGTACCTAACCTCTGGGAAGACCCTCTCGGCGGTTTCCTTGAAGTGCCTCACGTTGTCCCCCTCAACGGCGAGGTAATAGACGTGGGGAAACTCTTTAATGGCCTCAAGGACGAGGCGGGTCTTACCAACTCGCCTCCTGCCGTAGATGACGATAAGTTCAAACCCATCGCTCGAGAGCC
>QMTT01000216.1 GCA_003663565.1 Thermoplasmata archaeon | reverse complement strand
TTATCCGTTATCTCGAACTTCACGTTCATGTGCACTATGAGCTTCTCTTTGAGCTTTGGTAGTGGCTGTAATACCATTATGCCTGTACCCATGAGGGAGCTGTTTTCAAGTATAAGCTTTCCTCCGTGTCTTGTAAGAAATGCCATGCCATCGACGATTAGTATTGAGTATCCAGGAGCAGATTTCACTATGATGTCCTCATTTAGGGTTACTGTAGCGTTTCTTATTATCAGGGTGAGTACTTCATTGTTTATAGTAATACTCCCCTTCTCGAACATGACATACAGGAAGTTATCAAACGTCCATCCGCGTATGAACTTTCCTAGCGTTGCATGCTCAATTATAGTTGCTTTATTATAACTTAGAGTTTCTATCCCATCATCTACAATAGTACCAGAATATCTGCCTATATGGAAATGTGTGCCTGGCTCTATTGGATTAATCCTTTTGTTTTTAATCTTGGATTTCACGAGTTCAAATGGATTTCCGTGCTTCATTTTAATGTTGTCATTTTCAGGTGGATGTGCTGTAACCACTAGGGTTGCTGGGATTATAAGAGAAGACACTAACAATACCACTAAAACGCTTGTCACAGTACCTAAAAATTTGTTCTTCATCATGGGAGCTCACCGTACTTAAACTTACGATGTACAGTTTATATATTGATTCTGATACATTCGACGAATGTACTAGTCCTAAAAGACTAGAAAGGAATTATATCTAAAGATTTGGAATAATTTTCCCAAATAAATGATTATTTTTGAAAAATAAACTGTAAGATATAAGATATCATTTTATTAAAGCTTACAACCCTCCCGCAGAGGATCCTCGGCCCAATAGGGTAGGGAGGATGCTAAAGGAGATCGTACTCTGAAAAGTTTGGGTCTTCCCCTAGTTCTGACTTAAGCTTTTCAAAGGCCTCTGATAATCTTTTCAGTCTTCTTTTTCCTCTCATCAGTACATCATTCCCAACATCCACTAAAAATTTCATATAATCTTCTGTAACGAGTAACGTCCCATTTACTCCTAGAGGTGCAGAAACATTTTCAGTCCCGTTTATTTCAACTAAGATTCTTCCTGAAGGACTTATAGCTCTGTAATTCGTGTACTTAAAGCCAGATTCCATTCCATAATAATGTACTCTACGTGCTATCTCCATGTTTTCACAAACCACGTGAAATATAGGAGACTGTACCTTAAAAATTATCAAACCACTCCTGGCGTTTTTTAGGGCATCTAGGGCCTCTTCATATGTTATCGTCTCATGCTTCTTGAGAAGCCATTTGGCTTTTGGTTTTGCACCTATTTCTGGAGTTTCCATAATACCTATTCTCCCAGAACAACTACTTGTTGTGTGTATTCCCCTTATTGAGTTCATTAAAAGGAGAAGATCTATAATATCCCTGTCCACTTTTCCTTCCCTTAAAGCCGCTCTTAGCTTTTTCATAGCCTCTAGCTTGTCGTGCATCTGACCTCCTCCCAGCCCTGAAGGGCGAGGGCTCCTGTGAGGGCAGGGAGTAAGGTTAAGGGCGCGGTCTTACGCCCGTTAGGGCTATCCCCCTGCGGGGACTCGCCGTTATGGAGGATATTAAAAGCGCCAACAAGATCGGCATTCATTGCCTTTTTCTTCACGGGACAGACGAAGAGACCCCTGCACTTTCTTCCATTTTCATGAACTTCCCCGCATAGGGGGCAGATCTTCGAAGTATATCGCTCCTCTACAGGGATATATTCCATGCCATATTCCTCGCACAAGTCTTTAATCCACTGGTGTATTTTTCTGTAGCTCCATAGGTTCGTAATCTTGAAACTGACTTTTGCATTTTTATTAGGTTCTTTTGCAATGTATTTGGGATAACCAACCTTAACTTTTGAAACTCCTGAGAGGTATAACTTCTCGAACAGTTCCCTTAAGTTTGACCTAACATAATGCTCCCATCTGCTCCTCCAGATAACGTAGTACTTTCTTACCCTTTCCATGTCTCCCTCTAATTGAGCTTCAGCGATCTTTTTCCTCCAGTAGAAGGCCTCTGCCTTTAAAGGTCTTCCGCTAACCAAGAACGTGGTTCCGTCCTCAACGAACACTGCAAACAAGTTGTTTACTTCCAAATCAATGCCAGCTCTTTTATTACCTAATGGTGTTAAGGGAACTTTTCTCCAATCGTTCCTCACGATCTTCTCCTCGACTTTGAATGGTATATGCGCATACCCTCTCCTTCTTACTTCGTCGTAGTGGATTTCAAGCCTCCCTTGTTTTCCTCTTAAGTGAATTCTTCCCTTATACCTTAGTTTAAGCTTGAAATCCTTCAGATAGATGTATCCGTCTTTGATCTCATATCTGTCACATCTTATTAGCAGAAATGGTTGTCTTTTATTCTTTTCTCTGTTTTTCTTGTATCCTAGTGGTTTTGGGATTATAAAAGATGGTAGCTTCCCCTCCTTCTTGAGCTTGAGGTTCTTGAAGAAAGACTTCCACGCCTCTGCGTTCTTCCTCGCGACCTGTTGTGCATTAACTTTTAAAACACTCTTGTACTTGTAATAAACGATCTTCTCCGTGAGCCTGAAGTCCACACCAACTTCGTTGAGGAACTGCTGTCTTCTAAGATAATTAACTTCGTTCCAGCACTTGGCGAAGATATCTCCTAACCTAAATAGCTTTCTCTCTGTTTCTTCATCTACTGCTAGTCTAACCTTGCAAGTCCTAGTCAGCACGTCTCCTCGCCTCCTCTATGTACCTCTTTATCGTCTCCGAGCTTACATTGCCTGCCGTGGCAACGAGGTAGCTCCTCGACCAGAGCTTACCTCTGTTTGCTTCGGTTTTCAACTCTGGGAACCTTTGCAATATTTTTCTTGCACTCTTTCCTTTAAAGTAGTTGGCTAAGTAGGAGGGGGCGTAGCGGGGTGGGCATGATATGAACAAATGAATGTGGTCTGGCCCTATATGCAAGGATATTATTTCGCATCCAAG
>QMTT01000215.1 GCA_003663565.1 Thermoplasmata archaeon | reverse complement strand
CTCAACGAGTGATACTGTAAGTCTACAGAAACCAAAGAACATCACGAGAACTGCATCACAAGCAGCACCAGGGCATATACTTATAATAGATTGTGACTACGAGAAGTTTCATTATCTTAAAGGGCAACAGCTACATGATTTTCTAAGCAAGTATCTACCAGATATATTTGAGGGCACCGGCTATCTAGCCACTAACAGTATGTCACATTATATCAAGGGTAAAAAGACTTTTCATCAATACTATGTGTTTAATCACCCTACAGACCTCAAACAGCTAACGATACTGATTGACAAGCTGTTTAAGCACCATAACATTCTTACCTCATCAATGGCTAAGAATTATAGTAGGTCATATGTCAAGACTCCTATAGATACTAAGCTTCATGAACTACAGATGCCAGTATTTGAAGCGAGCCATAACAGATTACAAATCCTCAACACAAATGTAGCGCTGGATATAGAAGTACTAGACCAACCCTTTATTAACGCGTCTACTCTTTCTCTTCCACAGATATCAACTGATGATGCTATATCAAACGAGCAGAGGGAATTAGCACTCTCAAACATAGAGAGAAAGACTTTACTAGAGGAATATGTGGCAAAGAATCCAGGTGCTAATATACCCAAGACGGTAGAGTTATTGGAGAAACAACAGTTACCCGCTGATTTTACAATTTATACTTCTACCAACCAACCTACAACTATTACAACACAGGTATTGGCGGCTATTACTGATTCAGCACTACCACATCAACTATATAAGGCGATTGGAGAGCCCGAATATGCAGACCGACAAACAGCCAAACTATTCTATGAGGACCCACTAGACCTCAGCACATATCACTTGGTGGACCAGGCGCATGGCGGTACGAGCTATTCTATCATATGGGGGTTTGACGACCTTGAGCTGATATTTACCGAATTGGTAGAACTAGACCCTCCTCTTAAACCAGCAATGGCGATTAAGCTACTCAAGGGTATCAACAACATAGACGAAGATGAGGCATCAATCCTTGCTACTCAGTTTAAGAAACAATTTGGATTAACACCTGCCAAGATTTCAGCAGCGCTAATGCGTACCAAGGCACCACATCAACTAGACGCAGATGACATAGATTCAGAAGCAACACTTAGCGAGAATGATTTACACACTATACTAGCAGCATTAGAGCAGTCAGGTATAAAGATGACTAAATCAACCCAGGAACATATCAGACAACGGCTAGACCTAGAGAAGATATTTAATCCAGGTAATATACAGACTATCAAAGACAGTGTATATGCTATGGGTAGAGACGAGATTATGTTGAAGCCAGGTCCACGGCATGAGTTTTCCACTGGTACCAGGTCTAAAATGGTGAAACACCTCTCCCCTCTATATCCAACAACGACTATCAGTCCATATGCAGATGAGCGTACATTAGATGCACTGATACAGAAGTATACGGCTACCAACAAGATAGAGGACATCAGCTACCGTTCCAGTTTACACGGTGAGAGATTATTCTTTGGTGATGGGAAGGTTGAGATAACATATCAGCAAGCCAGACCAACATTTGAGAATGTACCTACTACTATTAAACATCTAATGAAAGATATCAGCCCTACCATGGAGGCAGAATTCCGTGATATATACATAAACCAATCTCTCGGTTATCTGTGGCCCATTATTAGTGAGTTGACATATATTAAGAAGGTACACCCAGCATTAAAGAAGGACTTTCTATGGATTAACTTTGTATCAGATGCTGGTAAGACATTCAACATGGACCTTGCCAATCAGATAGCACCTATGGAGAAGACAAATTTAGACCAGTTATTAGAACAGGCATCTAAGCTTAATCCAACCAGTATAGCGAAGTCAAGTTTCCTATTTCACGACGAGGTTAAAGGTTTCAAGCACCACTGGAATGAACTAGGCGCGTATCACTCTATTAGAGGTATGTATGCAACATCATCAACACTTGCACAACTACCCCTTAAAGTATTGGCGAGTGCAGAGAATACTATGTCTAAAGGTACCAAACAACAGCTTAACAGACTGATGATACTCAAAGATAAGTCAGCACCATTCTCGTCATTAGGCATAGACCCGAAATATGAGGCTCATATGATGGCAGTGGCTTATCAGGTAATATATGAGAACTTCACAACTAGTTATAACAAGTATGCTATGATACCAGAACAACAGGCTCTCAAGCAAGCAATCGTATGTGGTAAGGGATTCGCTGCACAATTACAACCTAAGGAAATGATGGTGACGGAAGACTTTATTACCGACCTTATTGTATCATATCTATTACAGGAAATATATGACCCACTAAATGATATGGTAAATGCTGGTGCTTTATTTGGTGGTCTATCCAGATATATCAAATTAGCGGTAATTAAGAACGATATATTATATATCAACTTCAAGAAAGTAGATATGCCTGCTCTTATAGAATATGTATTAAAGGAGACAACATCATCAATAGAATCTAGGTCTATGAACTATGAGGCACTATCTATGAAGTGGTCAGACCTTGGGTGTGAAGAATTAAAGAAACCTAAAACTATAGGTGGTACTAGTGGATTCTATGGACAAGTATTACAGATAAGTTTAAACCAAGAAAAGGAAGAACAAAATGAAACAGCTTAGACATGTAACCAAACGTGGTTTCTACAGAGATGTAGAGGCTAAGAGACCCTGGATAGAGTGTATATTTAATGATGATGGTACATATGTATTCTCAGACCATAATATTGATACAAAGAAGATGGTTGAGAATGAAACATACAGAGAGTTAGACAGGAATGAGGAGTCCGGGCATATTCAGATAGAGTATTATAATGCTGAAGTTAGAGACGGTATATGGAGAACAGTACCACTCCCATCAGTTAAATTAGTAGCAATACTTAATTTTTAAATTTAAATTTAATTTAAGAATAATATGATATAATTATCTTATCTATTTAATATAGATGAAGATTAAATATAAAGGAAGACAT
>QMTT01000214.1 GCA_003663565.1 Thermoplasmata archaeon | reverse complement strand
TCTATTCCTAACTCTCTCGCATATCGAACGACTATCGAGATCGATATGTTCATCGATAGGAAGTACATCAGAGTGGTAAGTATTACCACGAATATCCTCGTGGAATCTCTAGAACTCCTGAGATCCATGAGCCTACCCTCCTTCATATCCCTATGAGATCCCCTACATTCTCTGATACTTGATAGTCATTATCAATTCGTGATAGAATACTCGAAAGATTTATGATAAGAGGACTTAAAAGGTTTAATGACTATGGGCAATCGTAATTTAGATTATTGTCATGAGTATGTTAGTTAGATTATTTTGTTAGATAAGTACAATGATAGTCATCGGTAATTATGGAAACGAAACATTTAAATAACGAGGGAAGAGAATATTAAGGAACTGCCTCAATGACGGCAAAATAGCCATCAGAGGCAGGATAATACTAATCCCACGTAAGGCCGCCCCCGTGTTGGCGGTCAATGCCGCCTCCATGATGCGCTGATCATAATGATGCGCGGGAGGGGGAAGCCCGCGCCCGTTGCTAAAGCTTCCGTCGTTATCCAAGTATAAGGCGCGGGCAACCACATGTATGCTGAGACTGAGAGAGGTGTGCCTGGAAGGTTGAGATGTATATGTTGGAGATCCCTGAGGGTATAACATATACGATGACGTTTGAGGTTAGCCCAGGGGATATTGAGGACTTTCTCTCAGAGTATGGAATAGACGTTCTTTCTACGTCAAGACTCCTCCACTATATGGCACTTGCAGCGAGAGAATTACTTAAAAAATATATACCAGCTGACCACACGTCCGTTGGATACTACTTCGAAATATATCACCTGAAACCCACAACGATAGGAGAGCGCGTGTCGATAACTGCGAAACTCATTAAGATAGATAAGTATAAAGCTGAATTTGAGCTCACGGTCGAATCCGGAAATGATATCGTAGCGAGGGCTAGACACAAAAGGAGGATGATTAGTGTCCAAGAGCTGTTACGAAGGGTTTATGGTGTTTAAAATGACCCAGTTAAAAGGTGTGTTTGTTGCTATGGTAACGCCTTTCATAGGAGGTAACATTAGTAGGGATTCCATAGCAAGACTTATGGAATACTATAAACTCAAGGGCTTAAATGGAGCTTTAGTGTGCGGTTCAACGGGAGAAGCGCATCTCATGAGGATAGAAGAGATCAAAGAAACAATAAAAACAGCAATAGAGTTCTCTAAGAGTGACTTTAAGATAATAGCTGGAGTTCTGAGAAGCGATACTGGTAGTGCTTTAGAGATAGCAAAGTTCGCAGAAGATCACGGTGCCAGTGCTGTCCTAGCACTTACTCCTTATTATTATGGTTTCTCTGATGAGGAGATCTTGGAACACTATAGCAAGCTCAGAGACAAGCTTGGTATACCTTTGCTTCTCTACAATGCTCCTAGGTTCACTGGAAGAAACGTCTCACCGAAGCTCATAGTTAAGATGCTAAGCGAAGGTATAATTGACGGAATAAAGGATACTGTATGGGACTTTTCACACTTCGCGCAGATATTGGCAGAAAATGGATCTATTGGAAGGAAAGACGCTTCTCTATTCGTTGGAACAACGCAGATATTTCTTCCTTCTTTGATCATAGGCGCCTCTGGCGCCATACTTGCGTCAGCAAACTACCTTCCCGAGCTCTGTGTAAAGGTCTATGACTGTTTCCTCAAGGGAGATCTCGTAGGATCAAGAGAACACAACAAGATGTTGCTTAAGGCAAGTACTGCCATAGAAAAGAAACTGGGAATACCTGGAATAAAAGCTGCCATGGATATAAGAGGTCTTCCCGTGGGGGCGCCAAGAGAGCCGTTTAATCCCTTAAACGAGGATCAGTATAAATACGTGAGGAAAGTTCTAGAGACTGTCGGAGTGAAGTACTGAGGGATCACGGATGATCGCTGAGATAATAACCGTTGGTGATGAGCTTATCACAGGGAACACTGTCGATACGAACGCTACATATATAGCGAAAAAACTCTATGAGAGAGGGTATATTGTTCGAAGGATAACCAGTGTAGGCGATGACGTTGAGGAAATAAGAAAAGCAGTGCTGGAAGCGCTTATTAGAGAACCAGACATCCTTATCATAAGCGGTGGGCTTGGTCCCACACATGACGATGTCACGATGTATGCAGTTTCCTTAGCTCTCGGTAGGAGGCTGGTTTTATCTGAAGAGGCTCTGAGATGGATCAAAGAGAAATACAAAGAGCTCTATGAAAAGGGGTTTGTGGATTCCCCTGAGATAAACGAAGCACGAAAGAAGATGGCGTATGTGATCGAAGGTTCTTGTCTCATGAGGAACCCTGTAGGTGCAGCTCCGGGAGTTGAGATAACACACGGAAACACAAGGATCTACGTCCTTCCTGGAATGCCCTCAGAGATGAAAGCTATACTCGAAGAACACGTGATCCCATCACTTGGAGGAGAACCCCTAATTTCCAAAAGGATAAAGGTGTTCTCACGAGATGAAAGCGCAATAGCTGATATTATATCAAGTGCTGTGAGTGAACTCGGTATTAGGATTCACTCCTCACCTAAAGGTTTTGGAAAGGATGTTCACATAGAACTCATAGTATTCGGAAAATCACAAGAGGACATCGAAAAGGTAATCTCGTACCTAAGGAACAAAGGCCTGGAGTTCACTATCATTGAAGAAAAGTAATGGTGCATAAAGGACGAAAAGTGAGTTACGAAAGAGGGTCATCATCTTAGCCTCAGGGCCTGGGTTCCTCATCACCGTTTCAGAGGTGCGAGGCTATATATTATCTAAAAATTTTTATGGGCTTTTAAATCGTTGGGCTTTTTAAGCCCTTAGATAACAACATAATTAGGACTGTAATCTAGAGAGGGAGTTTCCATGAACACCTGTCTTCTTAGGGAACTCTTTCCTGCACTGAAGAGGTTTAAGGTATATCTTAATACTGCAAGCATTGGCCTTATGCCAATAACTGTTGCAAATTACGTCAATAAGCT
>QMTT01000213.1 GCA_003663565.1 Thermoplasmata archaeon | reverse complement strand
GCAATAATAGCTTTTTGCCCAGGGTGGATTTCTATTATTCTTTTATATGTCTCAAGTCCATTAATTCCTGGATCCATTATCATATCAAGCAATACTAAGTCCACTGTGTGTCTGTTCAAATATTCAACAGCTTTTTCGCCACTATCAACAGCGACTGCCTTATAGCCTATTTTGCTAATAATTGCAGAGGCAATTTCTCTTTGATTTGCCTGATCATCAACAATAAGAATAGTTTCTCCATTTCCTTTGTAGCCCTCAATACCCAAAGACTCTTCACCTTTTACTTCTTCTCTGATTGCAGGAAAATACAATTCAAATGTTGTGCCATTCTCATCACTTTTTACCTCTATATATCCATTGAAGTCTTGCACAACATTCCATACAACAGTTAGCCCCAAACCTGTGCCGCTTCGACCCATGATTTTCTTTGAATAGAATGGTTCAAATATTTTACCTAAGTCCTCTTGCGATATTCCTGGTCCATTGTCTGATACGGAAAAAATGGTATATTCGCCAGCTTTCACATCTTCATAACCTTGTATAGCTTTATCAACATAACGGTTTCTAGTTGAAATAAGGATATCACCATCATGTTTGGTAGCCTCAAAAGCATTAGACACTAAATTCATTATAACTTTTCTAAAGTGAGTATTAGAACCACTTATATGTAATAAATCAGCATCAAGGCTGAGGTTGGTTATAACTGTAGGGTAAATGCGTTTCAGCTCTTCAAACTCTGTGGCAGATAAATAATCTTCAATTAATGCATTCATATTTACAGGCTCTTTCACAACAGCTACTCCCCTTGCTATTGCTAATAAGTCGGCGACAACAGCGGCAGCTCTCAGCCCTGAGGATCTGATAGTCTCGATGGGGTTTCGTAACGGACTCTCTTCTGGCAAATCTATTAAGAGTAAATCTGGATAACTCACAATTCCGGACAAAATATTATTTAAGTCGTGAGCAACACCACTTGCCAGCAGTCCTAATGATTCCATTTTCTGTGCCTGATAATACTTTTTCTCAAGTCGCCTTTGCTGGGTAACATCTAATAAAATACCTAATACACCATCAACATTGCCTTTCTCATCTAATACAGGCGTTTTAATGGTGTGTATTATTTTTTCCTCACCATTAATGATAATAGTTTTTTCAATTTCTTCAGGGGATCCAGATTGTATGATTCGCCTATCATTATGTTGATAATTTTCAGCATCTGCTTTTGAAAAATAATCATAATCTGTTGTGCCTACAATTTGTTCAGGTTTAATACCCAGATCTTCTGCAAAGTTGTTGCTACAAGATATATATACAGAGTTTTTATCCATTAGATAAAGCCGCTGCGGCAGGTTTTCAACCAACGTACGATATTTATTTTCACTTTGATGAAGGGCAGTTTCCCGCTGATCACGCTCCATGATGATGCCGGAAAGCCTTGCGGCTGACTGCAAATCATCCAATTCATCCGCATTCGGTAAAGCAGGGTAATCGTAATACATGCCAAATGCACCGAGCACTTCCCCTTTGCTGTCTTTTATGGGTTCTGACCAACAGCAACGCATACCATGAGGCAAAGCTATATGTTTTATTTCAGCCCATTTGGGGTCAGTTTCAATGTTTTCAACAAGCACACGTTTTCCAGTATATGTAGATGTCCCACAAGATCCTACAGAGGGCCCAACTTGCAAGCCGTTAACTGCATCGCAATATTCTTTTGGTAAGCTGGGAGCTCCACCATGCTTAAGTTTGTTACCCTTCAGCTCAAGCAAAGAACATCGCAAACCTATGTGTCGAGGCTCATACATCAGTGCGATCGCATTATAGATACTAGATGTAGATTTACCCGTGGCAATCATCTCAAGAATTTCAGAATGCCTTCTAAGAGAAGACTGCGCTTGCTCTTCAGCTTGTGTTGTCATGTAGCCCCCTATTTTCAAAGTAGACTGTAAATATGTATTCAGCCATCCCCTGCACTTTACTAAACATAATGATGATTGGAAACAGTAATTTTTATTTAAATCGCACCAATACTAATTTACACTAAATTTGTTGCCCTGCATCATTTCTAGGGATAGATGACTCCTAGTTATGTTCATGCCATATTTCGTGATAGAAAGTTTATCCCTTTTTGCAAATTTTTATCTCTTTTATGTTTACCGTACTGACCTTTTTCGTTAGGTTACAGTTATGCATCAATAATTACTTAACTACCTACCTCGGGAATTTTATGTCTAATACGCAACCTGCCTGCAAGTACAAAAGGATCCTGCTGAAACTAAGCGGAGAAACACTGCAAAGTAAAGAGAGCGGGCTAACTATTGACCATGATTCTGTTTTAGCTGTTGCTAAACGTATTCAGGGCATTGTGAATATGGGTGTTGAAGTGGCTATTGTTGTCGGTGGTGGAAACCTCTTCCGTGGTTTAAGTGGTGCCGAACGCGGCATAGACCGATCATGCGGGGACTATATGGGCATGCTGGCAACAATTATGAATGCCCTCGCCCTCCAGAATGCCATGGAACAAGTCGGACTAGAAACCAGGGTACAGACCTCTATCAGCATGCCCCGCGTTGCCGAACCTTTTATTCTTCGCAAAACACTACGTCACCTTGAAAAGGGACGCGTTGTAATCTTCGGTGGCGGAACAGGCAACCCGTTCTTCAGCACAGATACAGCTTCAGCTCTGCGAGCCAGCGAAATTGGCGCTGATGCTCTACTCAAAGCCACCAAAGTTGACGGCGTATACTCAGCCGACCCATTCAAAGATCCAAGCGCTACCCGCTATGACAGACTCACATATAACGAAGCACTCACTAAATCACTTAAAGTGATGGATGCCTCCGCATTCTCACTCTGCATGGAAAATAATATACCAATAGTAGTTTTCGATTTTTTTACAGAAGGAACCATTGAAGGCGTGATTAAAGGCGAAAACATCGGAACCCTCGTAACAGCATAACAGGAGAATTAGAGATGGAATCTATAGAAGAAG
>QMTT01000212.1 GCA_003663565.1 Thermoplasmata archaeon | reverse complement strand
CCTTCATCATTCAGCAGTGAGAGAGGTATACATGGAGTGACAGGAAGTGCATTGGGATCTCTGAGAAGTATCGTGAAGCAGTTTATAGTAATCGCATCTGCATTCCTTTCCTTTATGAGCCTCTTCATTGCTAGGTACATCTTAGCAGCTGTCACGAGATGTTCATCCTTTATGCCATCACGTATCCAATAAGCATTACTCTTTAATTTTTCTGCAATGGCTTTAGCTTCATCGTCAGGAATTTGATCCATAAGCTTGAAAAGATCTCTATAGTCAATGAACTCTAGGTCCAAAAGTTCTTTTATCCTTTTGAAGTATTCTTTGTTGTATGTCCTATCTCCAGCGTATATCTCTGACTGGTGTAATGTCTCTAGTGACATTTCTTCTGGTGTAGATATCACAATGCTCTTGGATTTCTTTAACTTTACATATGCGTAAAGGGCCCTAAGTGCGGAATACAAGTCTTCTTTACTGCTTGAGGAGACAGATACTATGGGTAGTCCTTCCTTTTGTAAAGACGCCAACTCTGGCCAGGCGAGACTGTGATACGGCTCCGTAAATATCACTGTAGGCTTTTGTAGTTCTTTGATCACTTTGAACATAAGTGGATAGTTCAAACTAGTCGTTAGTATATATACCAAGAGGCCATCCACTTTTGAGAGCTCATCTTTTATCTCATTATAAACCTCTTCGGACGTTATCCACTCTTTTATCACGAATTCTATGTCTATACCTAATGTTTTAACCCATTCATTGCACTCCTCCTTAAGTCGAGATATATCCGTTGCAGGGTCATAGCTGTACAGGGGCCATGCCATAAGGGGCTTATCCTTTTCCTTTCGTTTTGCAAATACTACTAGGGCTAGTTTTACCCTCTTATCCATTTTAATCCCCTTACTCAAGCGACTCTAAAAACTCTTTCAGTCTTTCTATGCCCGTTTTGATATTCTCCTCCGAGTTTGCAAAAGAAATTCTTATGTAACCCTCAGCATTGTCTCCAAAGGCCTTGCCAGGAGCTACAGCAACCCTCTTTTCTGATAAAAACTTCTCAGCAAATTCGTACGAATCGTACATATATCTCGAGATATTCAGCATGAGATAGAACGTTCCCTTCGGTACAATAAACGATATGTCATTGATATCACGTAGCAGTCTTACTAAGAGGTTCCTACGCCTTTCAAATGCATTAACCATAGTGTTCACATGTTCTTGACATTCCTTTAATGCGACAATAGCTGCTTTTTGAGCCATGGCAGGGGCACAAGCAGCTACGCTTTCCTGAAGTTTCGTCATGTTCCGTATGATCTCAAGATTTCTGCTTATTGCAAAACCAACCCTCCAGCCAGTCATTGCAAATGTCTTCGAGAAGCTGTTTACGACGATGACTCTATCAGAAATCTCATCAAAATTAAGCATGCTATAGTGCCTTACACCGTCATACGTTATCCTTTCGTACACCTCGTCAGAGATTACGACAAGATTATTGTCTTCAGCTATTTCCGCTATTCCCTTGAGCACCTCCTTTGGATAAACGGCTCCTGAGGGATTATTAGGTGTATTAACAATAATGGCCTTTGTCCTATCCATAATTTTCTCGTTAATTTCATCCAAGTCGGGCATGAAACCGTTCTCTTCTTTTAATATGTAATATGACGGTCTTGCACCTATCATCTTCACCATAGACGTGTATGGGGGATATCCGGGATTGGGGATCAAAACTTCGTCGTTCACATCAACCGTGGTAAGAAGTGCTAGGAATAGTCCTCCTGTCCCTCCTATGGTTACTATGGTATTTTCTGCCTCGATGTCTATGCCCCAAAAGTCCCTATAATAATCGGCTATAGTAGCTCTCAATTCAATAAGACCAGCATTGTGCGTGTAATGCGTATAACCATCTATCAAAGCACGATTAGCAGCATCTTTTATTGGCTGAGGAGTGCCGAAATCTGGTTCTCCGATTTCTAGGTGGACGATATCCCTCATACCAGCAACCTTGTTGAAGATTTTCCTGATACCCGATGCAGGAGTCCCTAGAGCTCTATTTGAGATTATCTTTGACATGATCTCACCATGCGAGTATTTTAATACCTTATTAACTACAGTTTACCAAGAGGATAAATAAGCATTGTGTTAAATTTCTGAAGAGATCTTGCTTTAGCCAAATAGAACGTGATTCTATAAAGGACACGCAAGAATCAAAAGTTAAAGTCTTGCTTCTTATAAATACAAAGAAAAAGAAAGAGTTGAAGGGATCACTCTGGTGGATATGGCTGGTCTGGACTAGGCGTCCACTCTCCCCTCCAGAACTCTGGGACAAAGACTTCATAGGCAAAGTAGAATAACGAGCCGAGCTCTACAAAGAATGTTCCGACGTATAGATATATCTTGAAGGTGCTCGACATGGGTTCCGTTGAGAACAGTAGGAGGCCGAATATTATTCCAATCACTATTAACCCAAGGCCAACCATCCTAATCTTTTTCAACATTTCTACTCTGGCCATTTCTGACGCCTCCTAACTTATTTACCCTTGTAAACCATCATTCCAATCGCGTATACTACGAGGGCAGCCACTAGACCAGCAAGCTCTGGTAGTGGTAGTGCGTGGCTCTTAACGAGGTAGGCCACTACAGCACCAACGATCCAAGAGATAATAGCCAACACGTTAACTGGTAGGTTGCGCTTTTTAATCACGTAAATGTCCACGCCCATCTTTGGTAATATGTAATAATGCGCTATGAATATTCCTGGAATAGCGGGCCAGATAATTGACAGTGTCGTCGCGAAGTCAGTATACCTATAGAGCACGCCTGCGTATATTACGATAATGCTAAATATAACTAGTATAGTATCGTAGATCCACCTTCTGATCTTTGGATACAGCTCGACCATGCTAAGGGACAAGTGCCAGAAGTCGTTGTCAGCAGTAGTCCAGATAAGTATCCACGCCATTATTCCACCGACGACTCCCATCGTTCTAGTAGCGATGAGGAACGGATCAGCAAACGAGTCCTT
>QMTT01000211.1 GCA_003663565.1 Thermoplasmata archaeon | reverse complement strand
TGTTCAGATGCTTCATAAGTTCCATCACTAACAGTAAAGGTAAATGTAACAGTAGTATCACTTGTATAGTCTGGATAAGTGATATTAAACTTACTTGGATCATTAGCGTCTTGCTCAATTGTTACATTAGCATCACTACAAGTTACAGAATAGGTTAATGGGTCATTATCAGGATCACTAGCATGAATAGTTACAGTATAACTATAGTTATCATGATGTGGAGGATTCTCAGACCATTCTATGCTATCAATAACTGGTGCACCACCAGTAGTTATTTCAACATTATGCTCAACTTTTTGTGATGTAAACCCAAATGTATCTCTAGCATAACATTTGAAGTTGTATACAGTACCAACTAATGAAGGATTGTTAGGTACAGCAAAATTTAACGTTTCACCTTCGTAAGTAGTACCATCAGGTAATTCCCATACATAAGTGTCTATTGTTGCACCATTATCTTTAAATGCAGTAACAGAGTTACTAGCAGTTAATGTGATAGTCCTACCATACTTAACAACTGTAGGACCTGATATTTGTGGTTTGGTTACTACGACTGATGCTGTTCCAACTTCTTGAAGGAGCTCTTCAATTTCTTTATTTAGTTCAGGAATGCCTCTGTATTCTCTCATATTACAATTCCTCCTCTACCTTTTCGTAACCTAAAGAAAGCCATTCTTCACGACTATTAAATCTCAAAAATACAGTGTCCTTTTCTCTCCCAGCAAATACACAATAGGGTGTTTCTGGTTGAATTATATAAGGTTCAAGTTTTTGTCTGTCTTCGTCAGTCAAATCAAGAGCGTTTACGTGATAGCCTTCAACAGGTTCCATCTCTGGATACTCATTCCCTTCACTATCAGTTAACATATTTCCTGTTGGTCTGTATATTGTACCTATGACTTCGTAGATCATTATTGTTCCTCCTTTAGACTAAGGATGCTTCTATATCTGAAAGAGCTTTATCCCAAATGCGGACTCGTTTGATGTGGCCATAGAGTGGTGAAGCACCATTATCCGCTGAGCCTATCCATATACCTGTAGGCAATTCACCTTCATTACCTAATGAAATAGTTTGACTTACTCTCTTAATACCATTTAAGTAACCGCACACAAGTTCTTGTGAATCTACTGTAATAAGAAGCCTGCCAGAAGAAATTGTCTCATCAGCTGGACTAATTATCATATATGAAGGACTTGTTCTGAAATAATCAATCGTATTTAATCCTGATATTCTTGCTTGGTTATATCTATCATATTCTGATGTCCAATTAGAACCAAAGATGTATCTTTGTAAATCTGCATCTCTCCTAAACACATCAAAATCTACTGCCACACTAAATTCGTTTCCAGCTTTCAAACTTGGATGATTACCTTCAAAAGGCAATCTGCAAATATCTGCACTTCTTGTTACTGCCGAATCTTGAGTTGGAATATAGCTTGTTGGAAATGGTTTAGCTTCTAATTGTGCTCCCCAGATGTAGATACCTGAAGTGCCATCGCCTATATAGCTTGCTATCCAAGGAGTCTCTATCAACCCAACTTGAAATCTTATGCTTGAACTTGTAGCAGATGTAACAACAGCAACTCTATACCAACCATCTGCTAACTTCTGAACTTTTCCCCATCCTTGTGGAACTTCAAAAGAACCATTACTCAAATCAACATTAACTCTTCCTATTACTGCATAATTGTCTTCTGGATCAAGAAGATATACCGAAACATAATTTCTTTCACCAGCTTTTAAAAACACCGATCCAGCATAATATTGCCCCTCTTCAGCAGGATAATCTTGAAATGCTATCCAATGTTGTCCTTCTTCAGTAGTTTCAACTAACTTACTTGCAGTATTGCTTCCATCAGGAGCAGTAGTTGCATTTGATTCTACAGTTACTCCCCTTGTTATCCACTCACTTTGCGTAAAATCCTCGCTCCACTTCAATAAATTCGTGCTACTTCCTTCTAATAACAACCCTTCTTTCTCAAATCTTGGTTCATCTATATCTGCATACTTTAATACTCCGTATCTATCTATATAAGTTGCAGTTGTTGATCTTGAAAACTCTACTGAACCTACACCTGATTTCAAGTTGATTGAGTTAATCAGTTCTAAATCTACCATTGGAGATGAAACGTTTCCGACAACCGTTCTGACTTCGGCCTCAGAGTAAACCTTACTTCCGGCTTTTGTAATTTCGTTACTTGCGACAACAGAAGGAACATTCAAATTTCCGCTTCCATCAAGAACAGGTATTTGATTTGCTGTTGGAGATTGAGAGGCATGGAAAGTATCTACAGTATCCGCGTCCAAACCACTACCTGAGCCGTCATTGCCTTCGTGCCATATTTTGTTTCCTAAGTAGCTGAAATTAGTAATTCCAACTTTGAGAATTTCTTGCCATGTTATGGAATCTCCTGCATTTGCGGAACTCCCATCTGCAAATTTGATTTTGAATAAGTCAGCATCTGGAAAACAAGGGTCGAATTCCCACATCGCAGCATTTTCGCTACCCACTAAGAACGTTTCATTAAGCCCTTTTGTGGCATTCCATTTTAGTTGTATTCTCCCGTTTCCGTCTTGTACACTTAGAATAGCACTTGATTGCGGTCCATATAACTCTAATACAGATCCACTTGTTCTCCTTGTCCCAGATCCTATAACGACTGCACCAGAAGTAAACAGATCTCCTGACAGAGCATCACCAGACTTCAATACGAAGTCATCAGCATGATGTCCGTCCAACAAGTCTGCATCCAAACCACTACCTGAACCGTCCACATTCTTAATCTTATTCAAGACGGTGTTATCGGATACATTAGACAAAGCATTATCAGCAAAATATGATGAATCATGACCATCTAGAGTGTCAGCATCTATACCACTCCCACCTCCTCCACTAACAATAAGGTTACCATCAACTGTTAAATCTCCTTTGACCCAAGCATTACCATTGTTGTAAACTCTAAAGACAGGTGTCCATGTACCTGGATTAGTTCCTATCTCGAAGTAATCTTGACCATCTGTATTATCAC
>QMTT01000210.1 GCA_003663565.1 Thermoplasmata archaeon | reverse complement strand
AATGACAACTTATACAATACTCCCCCATATTGGATTATATTGTGTTCATATACAACCTCATATAAGGGTAAGGGAGGACTAGATTCCATGAGCATCAGAGATGCTGCCAGCGATATCTTATTTTCGAGGAATGTTTATAAAAATATAAATGGTATACTAATGACATTATTTTTAGTCGCCTTTCCACTGTCGCTTTTAGTGTATATCACGAGGAGCTATGGAGAATCACTAGAAATAAAGCTCAGATTAGCCCTTGTGCTGATCATCAGCTCTGCTATGATCGCAAGCTATGGAGCATATGCAATGACATACTACAAAATAACCCCAAAGATCCTAGCCCTTTCAACGATATTTGGAGCACTTTTAAGCTCGGGTATTTGGTGGGGAATGCTTCTTCCACCCTTCCTCTATAAGGTAATACCCGTAATGACAGCACTTACATTTTATCTGCCTGGAGGAATCATATATGGCGCTCTTATAGCTGCTACACTTCATGAGGATTCTCGAACTGAAAGCTTTTATATGATGCTTGTATACGGTATTGTTTCAGAACTTGTTTATCCTAACGTCTTTTGGTTTTTATACTACCTTGCATGGGGTTCTGCTCTGCAGCTTCTTAAAAATAATCTAAGGTACCTCCGCAATGAGTATATCCTTGTGATCATTCTGTCATTCTTCTTTGGATATTTTGGAGCTGCACTTGCAAAGTGTTATATAATCATTAACTGGGGAAGCTGGGATCCCTTATTCAAGTCCATCCCTGCCTCATTTTTAGACGGTTTGTTTGCAACTATAGGAGGCAGTATTGGGTATAAAATTGGAAAGACAATTCAATCGTTGCCTGTTTGAGGAGGTGATTAGTATCTCTCGAGATAAGATCTTTGCAGCTCTGTTCGCGATATTCCTAGTGATGACTATAGCATTTGGAACCCTATATTATATGGAGCACTCAGAGTACGTGGGTCTTAAAGAAAAGTACGCGAACTTAGAGGAAGCCTTTAATGACCTAAAGGACAAGCACGAGGAGCTCTTGAACGACCTGAGGGAATACATGGACAGTTTTGTGAAAACAACAATACCCATATATAACGAAAGTGGAAGTCTTGTTAGATATGAAACTATATACATACCCACAGAGAGCGTATCCCTAGAAAACTTCACACTTAGTGGAGTGTCTGGTCTTATAGAAGTGACTGTGGTCATACAGTACTCTGAGGATAATTACACAGTTTCTAAAGTATATGTCGTGAATGGAAGTGATGCCCTTGCTGCTACCATAAGTGCTGCAGATGTTGACTACACGATAGGAGCTTACGGAGCGTTCGTGAATGGGATAAACGGAGTTTACGGAGATTGGGCAAACGAAGGTACATGGTGGTCTTTCTGGTACTGGGATGAAGCGTCAAAGACTTGGAAGTTATCCGAAGTTGGACCCTCATCTTATAAAGTCCATAACGGTTCAATAATAGCCTGGGTCTTTACGAGAGGATATCCTCCAGAGAACAGTCCAATATACACTCCTTCACCTTAGTACCTAAATTTTTATTGGATATCCTGATCCTTTTCTCTTTATTTTTCCAAACTCCTCAGTCTTTAACAGCACACTCGCATCAAAGACAGGGCCGTCTTTGCACACTAAATACTCGCCAAGGGAACATGTTCCACAGATTCCCATTCCACATTTCATAAACCTTTCAACAGATATCTGAGCTCTTATTCCAGTTTCTTCACTGAGAAGCGCTATGCTATAGAGCATCTTTTCAGGACCACATGCTACGATAAGATCATAACTCTTTTTAGGAAGTTTCTCCTTGAATAAATCAACCACAGTTCCTTTATAGCCAAGGCTCCCATCATCCGTTGAGATGTACAAGGGCACACCCAAAACTCTTAGTTCTTGAAGAAACGGAAGAAGATCTGATGTTCTAGCGCCTAAAAACACATCAAATTTCTTTCCAATTGAGAGTGCATAATATATAGCAGAAAGCACAGCAGCAGCACCACTTCCTCCAGCGATAAAGGCTATGTTATTGTATTCTTCTATTGTGAAACCATTCCCAAAGGGTCCCCTTATACCTATCTTATCACCTACATTCATCTCATGTAGTCTTGAAGTTGCTTCCCCAACCTTAAGCACAGATATTGAAGAATAGCCATTCATGTTGATCCTCGATATGCTCATAGGGATCTCATCCACCCCAGGAACCCACACCATAAGAAATTGTCCTGGCCTGGCACGTGCACACATCTCATCACGAAAGTACAATGACTTAAAGTCTTTAGCATCCACTGAGATCTTTTCAATGGTGACTACTCTGTGCATGCCCTCACCTCTCAAAGCATATTTAAACGAGCGGCAGGATTTATAAAATCGTTGCTTGCAAAACCTCGCCTTTTAAGGTGGGGATACGCAAGGGGAGGCGGGGCGGGTAGCTAAGTTTAAATACTCTAACATATTGCGCTCATAATAGGATGTACAGTATTCAGAGGAATCATCTAAGACTAAAGAAGAAGGAGTACTTGATCGTTAGGACTCTTTGCAGGATATCTAAGAACCTGTATAACTACACACTCTACGTGGTTAGACAATACTTTTTCCAAAATGGTAAATACCTTCCGTACGAGCAAGCGTACCATTTGGTTAAGGATAACGAGAACTACAGGCTTCTACCATCTCAGGTGGCTCAGCAAACAATGAAGGTTGTGGATCGAAACATGAAATCGTTCTTTAGATTGTTAAAGGAAAGACAAAAGGGTAACTACAACAGGCCTATTGGATTGCCGAAGTATCTGCCAAAAGACGGTTTCTTCGTTTGTATATTCCAGAAGGATATGTTTAAGGTCGTTGGTGACAAAATAAGACTGTCACTTGGAAAGAACTTTGCTAAGAAGTTTGGCGTCAAGTACTTAGAGTTCAAGCTACCTCCAACCATAAAAGGTAAGAAGGTCAAGGAAGTTCGTATAGTACCACGCTGTAAAGGTCTCTGGTTTGAAATCCACTACGTTTACGAGGATCAACCAGTTGAAGTT
>QMTT01000209.1 GCA_003663565.1 Thermoplasmata archaeon | reverse complement strand
TAGTGAGAATCCGCTAAGGAGCTCGTGATCCTGGATCTTGAGGATAACCCTCGCACTACAAGAACACTCTACTTATCCTCGCAAGTACTAGAAACAACTAAAATATAATGCAAGAGGAAACGGACCTAACCGTTTTTCTGACCTCTTCCCTGCCCTGAAGGGTGAGGCTTTCAAAAGTATACTCTGAGTTGTTATCACATTAAGACCTTCAAAAGTAAAGAATATTTAAGTGTCCAAAATGTGGTTTTGAGGTAGACAGAGATTTAAATGTATCAATAAATATTGCTAAACGAGATTTCCTCTTCGCCTCGAAGGGTGAAGCCTCCAGCTCGTAGGAAGGTGAGTGCCTTGATAAAGGAAAGGAGAATAGAAAATGTTGAAGTCTTAGGCATAGAGATGCCATACCTGGTCCCTATAAGGCCAAAGGTCAATACCTACAGAGCCACCTTGACGAAGATCAAGGTAGGTAATCTCGTGGGTTGGGGGGAATTCCTTATTTTTGGGGAACGTTTTTGGCCTGTACACCCAGATCTTCACAGATATCTTAAGGAATCTCTTATGGGTAGGGACCTCTTTAGCATGTTCGAGGTGATCTACGACTCGAGAATAGACTTTGGGGTTGGTCTTGAGATTGCATATTTAGACCTCATAGGGAAGATCGTAGGCACTCCATGGAGCAATATCTATGGAAGAAAAAAGGATTCATCACCTGTGGTTTACACATATGCTCCTGGAATTCCAGCTACGCAAGACTTTCACAACTTCGATTACATAATGTTTGTCTCAAGCGGCTCCTGGGACAAAGATGAAGAAGTGCTTCAAACACTAGAGATCACTACAGGCATATACTGGCCAACGCCAGATACCATGGAACTAGCTGATGAGTTTGGGCTTTTGGTGCTATCTGAGAATCCAATAGCAAGATACACTGATATACCTCTCTTAAACAAGTATAATTACCTCACGTTCCTTTCCCAAAGGGCTTTCTGGGACTATGATTACGTGATGATAGATGTGAGCACATTCGGTGTGACGAAATCTATGCGGATTGCAGACATCCTTGAATCCTATGGTATCGTACCTATTTTGTTCCCAGGATTCTCATCGTCACTCCTGAACTCAGTAGCGTTCCACATAGCACTTCTCTATGCAGATGCCCTACTTGTTCTCACGTCTCATCTCATACATGAAGACATAGGATCTCCAAGTTTCACAGTAGAAGAAGGGGAAGCATATGATATTGGCAGGCCAGGAAATGGTTGTTGGATAAACCATGGCATCGTATCAAAATATGCTGTTAATTTGAGCACACAATAATCGTTAAACGACTATGCGAAAATAATAGAATCAAAGTTTATATAAAGTATCTAGGATATGTGACAACAAAGTCACTTTACTAGTGCATTTTTCTTTCTCTGTAAGGTGGTTCACGTGAACGCTATTAAACTTATAGGTAAAGGTTTACTCACGATATTAATACTTGCAACGATTGTTGGAGGCTATCTGGCATGCTTACATATTATTATTGCTCAGAGTGACGTCATTGATACTCCAATAGTGATCCTTGACAATAATTACAATTTGCCCTTTGTTAAGGGAGGATCTGGTACTGAGGAGTCGCCATATATCATCGAGAACATTGTGGTGAACGTTAAGGGAGAGCCCGCGCTGATGATAGAAAACTCCAATAAGTATTTGATTATAAGAAATGTGACATTCATTGCTGAAAATTACAGGGCAGTGATTCAATTATACAACGTAAGTCATTTAACACTTGAAAATGTTAGGATCATTGGAGAGAAGTCGGATTATGGAATAGCCTTAGATAACGTCACTCACTCGAATTTCATAAATGTTAGCATAAGAGGAACTCTTGCACCTCTCAGCGTTAAAAGACCTAAAGAATTTGAGAACACGTTCAAACATCTAAAATTTTATGAGAGGAATGTAATCATAGTTAGTAACGAGAAGGATATTAAAATATCCGGGACTTATGCTCAGGTGATTTTGTATAATGTGACGAATGTCGTCATAGATAAGGCAATGATAGCATCAGAAAATGTGAAGTTCATAAACTTTGGTGTCTTAGCATATTACGCAGAGAAACTGCTGATTGAGGATACAACAATCAAAGCAGCTAATGCAATTTTTGTATACAACTCAAAGAATATCACTGTAAGAAACTCGACAATTATATTCACAAACTATGGTACTTCTTTTGAGAACTCCTCAGAAATAATAGTATCTAATGTAAAATTCATTGCCAGCATTAAGAACTTAGCTGTCAGAATATATAAGTCTTCAGATGCGCTTATAGAGAACTTAGAGCTGTCATCTACAGGAATTTCAGTTTCGAACTCAAAAGATGTGACTTTAAGAGATATAAAGATTAAAGGCAATATGATCACTATTATCGAATCAAACAATGTCATATTGTCTAATGTAGAGATAAAAGATTGCAAAAGCACTGCTCTAGAGATATCCTCATCGATGAATGTGTATATAAAGAAATTAGTTGTGAAGAACATAAGGTTCATATACGGAACGGACATCCAAAAGGAAGAGCGCGTAAACGCATTTGTTATGAGATTTATAAAAGGAATTACTATAAGCTCGTCAATAATTCAAAACGTCTATACTGGACTTATGATAGTAAGTGGGCAGGATATTGTCATTAATAATACAACGATCTACGATGCTGTAATAGGACTTGATGGATATTATATTCATAATTTCACATTTGTCAGTAACTACATTGGAAAGGTGGCCTCAGTTGGTCTGAAGCTTATGTATTCAGACAACATAGAGATCACAAGATCCACATTTTCTTCCATTCAGGCAACAGGAATAGAGTTTTTCTCAGTGGAAAGTGCGAGAGTAGAATACAGTGCATTTGAAAACGTTGGGAATTATGTGGTTGAAGACTCACAGCATGAGTATCTCCATAATTATTGGGACAAGTATACTGGAGTAGATCTCAATGGGGACGGGTATGGGGATCAGAAGTTCAATGTTTCAGCCTATTCGTATGATCCCGCTCCCAC
>QMTT01000208.1 GCA_003663565.1 Thermoplasmata archaeon | reverse complement strand
GACCTTTACAGAGAATCCCTTAGATCTTACCACGTCAACTACATAACCATATGAAGCTCCAGATGCCACGATACCTATCTTAGGGCTTTTACCATAAGATTCCACCCTGTTATACTCAAATCTATCAGAGAATTCACGTATCTTTTTAAGCCGTTCTAGTTGTCTCAATCTGTTCTTCCTTGCTACTGCTGGAACAACTACGAACCTAGAAGGATCCTTCTCAAATTTTCTCTTGTTAAACGTGTTCAGTTTTAGGTCACCGAGCTCAACAAAACCTCTCATGTGAGAGATTCTCGTTGTTGTCCTTAGGATCACTGGCACTTCGAACATTTCTGATATTTCAAAGGCGATCTTGGTTAGATCTTTTGCTTCCTGTGGTGAAGAAGGTTCTAAAACAGGTATGTGAGCCATTATACCATAGTTCCTGTTGTCTTGCTCGTTCTGAGATGAGTGCATGCTAGGATCATCTGCAGAGACTATGACCATACCAGCCTTGACGCCCGTGTATCCAAGTGTCATGAAGCTATCGGCGGCGACGTTCAAACCGACATGCTTCATTGCTACTATACTTCTCATTCCAGAAATAGCTGCTGCAGCAGCTACTTCAAGCGCTACCTTTTCGTTAGTTGAGTATTCAAAGTATATTCCTGCATCTTTATAAATCTCATAGAATGTATCTCCTATCTCAGAAGAAGGGGTTCCGGGGTAAGTTGTAGCAACAGCAACTCCTGCCTCAAGAGCACCTCTTACAATGGCTTCATTCCCTAACATTGATACTTTTCCTGGAGGAGGTCTTAACACTACATGCAAGGAAATCCCCTCTTCACTTTGGCCTTCTCAGAAGCATCTTAGCATCTACAACTACGGCTCCACTCTCCTTTAGGAATATTGGGTTAAGATCTAACTGATCTATAACAGGCTCTAGCTCCTGAGCAAGATCTGATACCCTTAATAGTATCTTCACAAGAGCTTCTCGATCAACTTTTATTCCACGGAACCCTTCGAGAAGCTTCGCTCCTTTGATCTCCTTAAGCATGTCTTCGGCATCAGCCCTCGTTATAGGAACTACTCTGAATGTCACATCCCTTAAGACTTCAACAAATATACCTCCAAGGCCGAACATTATTGCTGGTCCAAACGTTGCGTCATTTATTACTCCCACAATGACTTCTAAGTTCTTATCTTCCATTTCTTCTATAAGTATCTTGGCATCTTTGAATTTCTCTTTGAATTCTTTGACTACAGTCTTCAGTTCTTCAATATCCTTTACATTAAGCCTTACTGCACCGACATCTGTTTTGTGAAGTATATTTGGAGAAGACGCCTTGACGACTACAGGAAATTTAAGTGTTATGCTTTCTACATCCTCTGGGGAGTTCACAACCATGAAATTCGGTACAGGGATCCCATAATCCCTTAGTAAGGACTTAACCTCATGCTCCGCTAGTGCATTCCTTTCCTTTGCTATCTCAAAAACGTCCTCAACATTCATTATAACACCCCCATTCTCTTAAGGTATAGCCCACGCTCATAAAGAACCCTAAGGGCTTTAACGCCCCTCCATATGCTTGGATATACTGCTATTCTTCTCTTCTCCATTTCTTTGATCATCTCTTGAGTATACGTACCACCTATGGACACTACTACCATAGGTTTCTCTCCGTTTTTGCTCCATTTCTCTACAATGTCGATGAGTTTCTCTGTAACGAATGGCGTCTGGAATAGTGCTAGACAGAGTATTCCATCAACGTTTGGATCCTTGTTTACGATCTCGAGAGCTTTGTCGTACTGCTCATCAGTTACATCAGCGGTCAAGTCTATAGGATTGTTCACGGAGGCATATGGCACTAAGACTTCTCTCAATTTTTCTTTTGTTTCCTTTGTGAGATCTGCCATCTTAAGACCAACACCTTTGTCTCCATATGGACTCTCTATGTAGTCAGTAGCTATGACACCATATCCTCCACCACTTGTCACGACAGCAACGTTAGGTCCAAGCATGGGCTTTTGGTATGCAAGAACTCTAGCAAAGTCGATTATTTCCTCTTCGTCATATGCTCTTATTATTCCTGCTTGCTTAAAGGCCCCATCTATAACAGCATCACTTCCAGCAAGCGATCCTGTATGAAGAGCTGCTGCTGTTGCTCCTCTAACAGTTCTTCCACCCTTGAGGACAACTATAGGTTTCTTCTTTGAGACCTCCTTTGCAACCTCTAAGAACTTTCTTCCATTCTTTATGCTCTCAAGATATAGTGCTATAGCTTTTGTGTCCTTATGCTCCCCAAAGTATTCCAGAAGCTCAACTTCTGATACGTCCATTTTATTTCCTATGCTAACAAAAGCAGAAACACCTACACCATAGTGGGAAGCATAATCCATGAAGGCCACTCCTGCTGCCCCGCTCTGTGATATATAGACAAAGTCCCCTGCGGGAGGTCTAGGAGATCTTTCACGTAGGGTGAATATTGCATCAAGTTTCTTCTTAGGGACGTATATTCCTAAACAGTTAGGTCCTATTACTCTAGTTTTAGTACCTTTTATTGTTTCTTTAAGTTTTTCCTCTAGTTTCTTTCCTTCTTCACCAGTTTCGCCAAATCCTGCGGATATTATGACCACTCCTCTTATTCCTTTTTCTACGCAGTCTTTTAGTACATCTGGTACTGCTTTTGCAGGTACTGCTATTATTGCCAAATCAATGTTGTCAGGAACATCCTTAACGTTTGGGTACGCTTTGTAGCCCATAAATTCGTCTAGGTTAGGGTTTATAGGATATAATCTAAGTCCACTCTCTGTAAGATATCGGAATATTATGCTACCAACTTTGTTTGGATTCCTTGAAACTCCTATTACAGCGACACTTTGAGGATCAAAAAACGCATCTAAAGAGTTCATAGCCTCCACCAAGGGCTTCGTGTGAGTTTAAATATTTTATACCGTAGAGTATTATTCTCAATGTATCCCTCGCCCCAAAGGGGCAGAAGCATTAGATTATACTTTTCGTATTGTAGTGTGTCTTTTTATGTATCCCCTTAGAGCTTATAAACATTTACTCTCGTATGTAATATTAGTTGG
>QMTT01000207.1 GCA_003663565.1 Thermoplasmata archaeon | reverse complement strand
TGCAGATGCTATACACTTTTCAGTATATCCAGTTCGCATAGTTTCAGGTACGTTTAGCACTACAGAACCTGTGATATCTCAGGGGGACATTGTTAGGATTTATATCAATGCAAGTGCTGCGGGTTTGAACCTAGAACCACAGACGAGGATTCAGCTCAAGATAGTACCTCAGCCTGGAGTACCAACGATCGTCGACCGATGGACTCCTGACGTTTATCTCGGAAGATACATAATAATCTCGTAGAAGGACAACAGCTAAAAACATGAGCGGCACCATATGTATCAGGGGAGTGTGAGCGTATGGTCTTCGGACGTAAAAAGAAGGAGGATAAAAAGGAAGAAGAACTGGAACTCGAGGAACTGGAGGAATTGCTAGGGGAAGAGGAGCAGGTAATTCCAGTGACTGAAGAGAAGCATCCTGAGACAGCTAAGGAACCTGCTGGGGCTCCAGGACCACCACCAGAGCTTGATGAGATCAAGATAGCCCTCAAGGATCTTCAAGAACAGGTCACGAGAATGAGCGCTGCTGTCGAGAACCTCAGAAGGGACATAGATACCATCAGAGAGGATCTCAGAGAAAAGGAAGATCAGATAAGAAAACTGACTTCAGTATATGAGCTCGTCTCACAACAGATAAATCCTTTCGTTGAGGCTCCAAAATCAGAAGCTCCTAAAGAGGTCAAGGAAACAAAGATCCCTAGTGAGGAGGAGCTTGCAGTCGAGGTACTAGAGGGACTTGAGGAGAAAAAGAAGGAAAAGAAAAAGGTTGAAGAGAAGCCAACACCTAAAAAGGCTAAGGAAGAGGCCCCCGGGGTAGAGGTTGTGGAGAAGGAGGTATACGAGAAGCCAACTGGCATACTGAAGCCTCAAAAACCGATACTTGATAGGATACCAAATGACTTCATATCGACCACAATAACGTTGAGGTGGATAGGGTTCCTCCTGGAGAGGGTGGATAGAAAAAGCCTTCCACTCCTGTTAGAATACTACAAGGACATAGGATGGATCAGTGATTACGCGAAGAGGCAGCTGATGGCGTATGCTAGAGGTATCGTACAAGATGTGTCATATAGTGAGGAAGAGCTCATAGCAGAGTTTGGGGGTACTACTGTGAAGCCTGAAGAAGAGGTGAAGAGGAACATAGAGGACTGGAGACTTCCTGCTGAGGATCACATAAAGTCGCTGATATTCATAATGCGTATAAAGGGTGAGGAGATAGATAAGGATCTGCTGAACTCCATAGAGATGGAGATAAAGAAGCTGAGACGCAGCTTGGAGGGCTACTATGGGGTTTAGTGAAATAGCAGTGGCTGCAGTCCTCTTCTCTACAATTCTTTTGATAGGAATTTCTTTGGGAGCGGCTTATTTTAATTACTTAGATGAGGTTGACGAAGCAAAAAAGGTCAATAATGAAATATTATATTCCAAGCTTAACACATGTTTAGTTATTCTTAACGCTACATATTATACATCGAATAGTACCCTTGTTCTCATTTTTGAGAACGAAGGCGATACAGTTCTAAACCTTGACCTCGTAAACATATTTTTGGATGGGATATTAGTGGGCAATGTTACGGATTTCACGTACAGTGTTAACGACAGGAGCGACACAAAGCTGGCCTTTCAGGGAGACCTTGTGAATGTTATTATTCCATATGAAAGAGTGCCTAGCAGGGTAATGATAGTGTCTGACAGTGGTGTGAAGACTATCAGTAGTGTCAGTGCTCAGTGATTATGTTTAGGATTATCCGAGTTATAGAGGGTGACAAGCATGGGTTTTGATACATCTGCGACGAAGTCGATATTCTTCATAGCATCTGTGATAGTTGCAGTAGTACTCTCGGGAGTGTTCACAGGAGTTACCTATAAACTATCCTCGGACATTGACATGAGGGGTACTATGCTCTCAGATGTCCTTAAATCTGACATAGAGATAATAAATGACCCGGAGAACGTACCTTATAACTCAACGACAAACGAACTCATAATATACGTTAAAAATACAGGGAAGAGTATATTATCAACATCAGATTTAACTATAATTATTGATGGGTTCGTGGTTCCAGAAGGGAACTTCAGTATAGAGATATTAGGAGAATACACTGCATGGAGTCCTGGCATTGTTATTAAAATAACGATCATAGAGAGTCTTTCATCGGGTGATCATAAGATAAAGGTCGTACTCGATAATGGGGTTTATGATGAGATGTACTTCAGGATATAGGCCCACAGGTAGGTCTGGGTGGTAAGAATGCCTGAGGTATTTAACATGTTCCTCGATCGTGATGAGTTGAATCAGAAGCTTGGAGGAGGCCTACCTGTGGGTGCTTTGGTGCTTCTAGAGGGAGAATATGGCAGTGGAAAGAGCGTGATATCACAACGCTTTACTTATGGGCTTCTCTCAAATGGTTATACGGTAACTTATGTCACTACTGAACTCACGTTCAGGGGATTTCTTGAACAGATGGAGTCATTGAACTATCCTGTTGTGACGTTCATCTTGGACGAGAAGTTAAAGGTGTTTCCTGTATATCCTCTCCTAGGAAAATCAAAAGAAAGAAGGAGTTTCCTTAGGACCATAATGTCTTCTCCGCAACTCTTCACTACAAATGTTACAATATTTGACACGTTTTCATCCCTAGTCAAATACGATTTACAACCTGAAAATGTCTATACCGCACTAGAGTTTCTGAAAAAGATAACGTTAAAGGAAAAGACCGTTGTAATCACGGTAGATCCTTCAGATTTAGACGAGAAAGTCCTAGGTGCTATACGTGGTACTGCTGATGTTTACCTGGAACTCCAGACATCCATGGTAGGGGGCGAAGTAAGACACAACATTGTTGTGAGGAGATTTAACCTCGCGTATTCAGATATATCTGATGTCATAGGATTCCGTGTGGTTCCTAGGATAGGACTTCTCACAGAGATTGCGGAGGTGGCGTGAAGTGCCAGCGGAAGTACCACAGAAATTCGCTCTTGCAATGAAGAGAAATCCCCACCTTGCAAGGTACGCGGAAGCGTATAGAAAGAAATACGGTGAATACCCTGATTTCAAGGAGGTATTATCCAGAGACTTAGG
>QMTT01000206.1 GCA_003663565.1 Thermoplasmata archaeon | reverse complement strand
CTCGATGACTTTTAATCCCAATTCTTGCCTTTCTATTCTCATGATCTCATGGGGATTGGCATTCTTATCGTAGGAGTGGGTTGTGCTCCCCTCGGGTATTAATTTACCCCCAGCATTCACGGTAGTGCCAAGAGTCTTTGATCTTTCCATGATGGTTATGATAACGATCACACGCAAGACCTTTATACATTTCCTGCCATTTTTACAAATTACACAAAAAAGCTTGAAATGACTATTTCAGTTATTATCCTAGTTACTTTTCAACGTTCTTGCCCACATCACTTGCTTTATTTACGACCTCATCTTTGTTACTAGTATTCTTATTATAGTAAAATATATATGTCTCAACATATCAAAAGGATAGATTTGCTACTATTGAAGACCTCCGGAGGCCACTTGGCACATGATAACGCGTCTTGAGGGTAAATTTGAGTATGTGCTTCCCTCTTTAGGTGATCACAAGGCACTCGCTAGGAAGATACAGCAGATACTTGAAGGATCAGGATATAGAACAGAGCTAAAAGATATCAAGAACAGACGTATCGTTTTCGCTTCTGTCAATGAGAGAAGAAATATCTTTGTCCCAGAGATAATAGATGGGAATATGAATGGCTTCCTTGACACGTTCTATGACATCGTTGATGATCTCAAAAAAGCATATGTGAATGAAGTCTTTCTAGTTTTTAATAGGCCTCCCATGCTTCAGGTTGTTAGATACATTGAGAGGTTGAGAAAAGTCCTGAAGGTAAACGTATATCCTGCCTATTTCGATGTGGACAAAGAGGGAGGAGGAAAGATAGTGATCTCTAGGAGTTCTTCATGGACAAAGGACGTTCGTATCATAGCACCGGAGAACGGACAGAAGGTATTCGTGTCCACTTATAGGGCTACGATAACAGCAGAGGCTGTCTTTGAATACATATATCATGTCCTTGGGATCAGGACCGTGAGCGATGTGAAGCTTATAGCCAGGCAGTGGGATTTAAATGAGGATGACTTTCTTAGGATAATGTTGAGGGCTGCTAGAGAGAAAGGATACGTTGTGATTAGGGACACTGGAGAAATAGTGCCTCCATGGGAAAAGCACATTGTAAGAATCTCTCTCCAGCGTTGACCTCTTCTCTTTTTCGAAAGGTGATTTTCGATGTCAATTTCAGTCCGGGTGGCATCCCTGGACGATGTAAAAGGCATAGTCAATGTTCACTGTTCTGGAATAGAGAGATGGGTTAGACGTGTCGACGGGAAGGAGGTAGAAGTTACATATGATGAGCTCACGGTGGAAGAGCGATGGGCACATGGTGGGCCATGGATGACTGTTGAGACGTGCAGTGTTCATGTGAACTACATGCTGGTCCATGGACAGTATCCTCTTGTTGCAGAGCTCGAGGGGAAGATCGTGGGCTCATTGGACCTTTATATAGGAGAAGAAATGGGGGTTCTTGGAAAAACGGCTTTTATTGATGTCCTTGAAGTACACAAGGGGTACAGACGTAGGGGAATCGGTAAATGTCTCGTTAGAAGAGCAATGGAAATCGCAAGGGATAACGGATGTGATACTATCGCTGTTTGGCCTGTAAAGGATGCCATAGATTTCTACAAGAAGTGTGGAATAAAAGACGTGGCATATGAAATTATAGATGTTGAAATAGATGTTCAAAAGTTTTTAGGAATAGAAAACTTCGAATATCATGAAATCAAATCTCTTCCCGAATATGATGTTCTCAAAAGTATGAACTTCATATCTCCCAGGATATTTTCCTCCTTTACGGCGTGGCTCAAGAGTAGATGGAAGTACGCTGTCGCACAGTATAAAATGGTTCAAGTAGAAGGTTGGCTTCCAAGAATGAAAATCGCGTATATCATAGAAAACCTGTGGTCAACAAGAGATAAAGCCAGAGTCTATCTATGGATAGAAGACGTTGACTACATGGAAAATGCCTTGAGATTCGTCCTTAACATTGCGAAGAGATCTGGATTTAAGAAGCTACGTTTTTTGGTATCTGATGAGTTTTATGATCGTTTTCTTAGAGGATATCCCCATGAGATCGTTGGAAGGGAAGTACTTCTTATGTCCAAGGTATGAGCTCTTAACTATACTGTAAGGAAGCTTTCTTGGAATGTTGGCAAATTATAAATAATACCATGGTCTAATCACTTTATTAAGGTCAACTGGTGAACAGAATGACGTCGAAATACATAACCTATGGTGTATTCTTTGGGGCTGTATTCGGGCTTATCATAGGAGCCCTAATAATACCTATATATGACTCAAGTGTCAAGGAGTTTGCAATTGAGTTAGTCAGAAAAGACCTAGAGAGGCATGGTATTCCTGAAAATGAAATGAACACAACGCTTGTGATCTTGAAGAAGGAGCTTGATACAGTGAAGTATTGGATGCCCATTGCAGAGATGATAAACTTTATAATTTATGGCTTAATAATAGGAGGGATTACTCAGCTTTTCTATAATAGGGTACGAGTGAAAGCTCCCATAGCGGCTGTCTTAGCATTCCTTATAGCTCTTGGAGTATACTCGCTTATTCTATATGGAGTAAACGTTTACTATTCGGGAGACTTCATTCCAATAATGCTCAAACACGTTCCTCTCTGGTATATATTACTTGAAATATTCGGTTTTATGGGCATATATTTAATCATGTGCAGCATCAAGGGGCCATGGGAGCGATGGTTTCTTGGAGGACCAAAACACTACTGAGAGGAATTTATTTGCTCCGATGTGAAAGTTAAATGAAGTGAGCTGTTTTGTAGATGGTAAAAAAGCGTTAAAGTTTGGCATCTTTAATTTTTGCAATTTTTAAACATTCTTAGGATTTATCTCATTATAGTGTGGCAGTCCTTGACATGCGAGTCCTAAGCCCGAATGGGGATCACTGAAAAGCCACGAAGATGTAGAGAGTAATCATTCCCCCAAAGGCCCTCCAATGAAGACGGGAGGAGAGAGGCCTACTCGTTTTTAATGGGTAGGCAGAGTGATCTCTCACTTCATCCTTTGTGGGCTGGAACCCTCGCACCTTAGTGCGGAGAGGAAGTTCCTGTGGGAACACCCTGCCCTTTAGGGCGGGGAGG
>QMTT01000205.1 GCA_003663565.1 Thermoplasmata archaeon | reverse complement strand
GAAAGAGTTTCTATGAATTCGTTGAATCCAGACCCGCTTACGACTTCTATAGATGATATAAACGTCTCTTTTGCTATCATTCCAGAAAGAACTCCATATCCTATGATCCAAGACTGATTTTCATTGAATCCAAATGGGTAGAAGATGTATCCCAAAAGCTTTCCTATATGGTATCCAAAGGTATCCGTTGGAGATTCTGAGTACCCGTGTGGCCCATAACTCGTTACTATAACGGCGATTATCGAAAGAGGAACAATGATCTTTATAATCCTATACAAGAAGTGCTTCACGTGCCTCAGTGTAGTCCACCAGACGACTCTTAGTGAGGGTCTGTGGATATTCGGGATTTCTATGAGGGCAATTGGGGGCTCTTTCACCTTGTATATGTAGCGCCTTACGAAGAGCGATGTCAAGAAGAATGCCATGAACCCTAGGATGTATAACGCTAGAATGAAAAGCGCTTGATGGAGACCATACTTGAAATAAGAAGACATAGCCATGAGCACTACTAATCTCGCTTGACATGGTATCATGGGCACAGAGAATATTATTTGTTTCCTCTCAATTTCGTCTATGGAGGTTCTTGAAGCAACGATTCCTGGCACATTACACCCTAAGCTTAACGTCATAGGAAACGCAGCACGAGGACTTAAACCAAAGAGTTCAAATGTTTTTGACATTGATATGCTCATTCTCGCATATAATCCACTATCCTCTATAAAAGAAAATAAAATATAAAATATGAATATCGGAGGAACGAAGGTCATGACAGTGCCAATGCCTCCTAAGATTCCATCTACTATTATTACAGTGAACATCTTGGGTATAGCAATTTTCGTTAGGGCATTTTCTACAATGGCTGAAAGTTCTGAAAAGCCCATATCAATTAATGCAGATGGATTGTACGTGTCTAGTATATTCGCAGCACTTTTCGCGCCGAGGGCATCGAGTATGTTCGTAAGAGGTGCTCCCATACCGAGGCCTACAGCTATTATGAATACTCCTAAAAGTATGAAAAATGAGAGGATACTCCCAATTATAGGCGTATAAAAGATCTTATCTAAGGTAGCTTGGAACTTCTCCTTAACATATGGAATGCTTACTCGAGCATCCTTTAGGATCTTCTCTATGTATTCGTATCTCTTCCCTGCAATATATACTGAGGGCTCCCCACCAAGCTCATTTTTGATGATCTTAATGATGTTTTTTATGAGCTTTTTGTCTTCAAGACTGACTCCCAAAAGGAGCTCTTCGTCTCCTTCAAGTATCTGCAAGGATAGTGCTCTTACGACCTCTCTTGGATAGTACTTTAAGAGTATTTTTTCAAGATTGACGAGATGTCTTTCTAAGACTCCATAGTCTATAACTAGAGGTTTATGGTCTCTCTTCTTTGCGATTTCAATAAGAGTGTCAAGGAGATGGTGTAGATTCTCACCTGTGCGTGCGGATACTGGAACCACCCTTGCACCCAGTAACTTGGAGAGTTTCTCAACGTTTACATGCTCTCCTCTTTTGTGAGCTATATCTATCTTGTTAAGAGCGATGACAGTCCTTGGGAACATTTCCAGAACTTGTATAGCAAGATACAAACTTTTTTCTAAACTTATACTATCTACTACAACAAGTACAACATCAGGTTTCTCTCTAAGTATGAAATCACGAGTAATTCTTTCTTCTGCGCTCTGAGGAACAAGGGAGTACACTCCAGGCAAGTCTACTATAAGGAGTTTTTTTCCTTCATGCTCTTTTCTACCTATATTTATTGTAACAGTAACTCCTGGCCAGTTAGCTACTTCCCCAACTTCTCCAGCAATAACATTGAAGAGTGTGGTCTTCCCAACATTTGGACTTCCTACGAGGGCCACGACTATGTCGTGAGGCTCCTTCTTAATGGACTTAATTTCTACTGTCTCGTGAGTACTCTCCTGCATTAACGTATCACCTCTACGAGGATCTTACGTGCAATGCCCCTTCCTATCCCTATTGTTACACTTCTGACTTCTATTACCACAGGTCCATGCATCTTGTTCGATATAATGCGTACTAAGCTCCCTGGAGTGACACCCATTGCTAAAAGTCTCATTATAACATGTCTTCCCCCACCTATTCTTACTATTCTCGCTTCACTACCTTCTGGAACGACGTCAAGACTCATCACTGTCATCTTCAATGCACCTTGAGACCCATATATGCGTGCCATTCTTTTGGAAGTTTAACCATTCTTCTGGAGATCTTAACAGTAATAAAGCCAAAGGAGCTCTCGATAACTTTTATTGTTTTTCAACTTCTATCTCTGGATATAGCTCATCTACCAAGTCTTCTGCCTCAACAGATTCGATTTTCACCTTTTGATTATTCTCGATGTTTGAAAGGAGGTATATATCAGTTTTTTGAATAACTATTTTCGGTTTTAATCAATAGAAAGCATTCTATTATGGACTTTCTCTGGAAAATGTTCTATTATGTAGGCTATTTCATGTGAGATTCTAGGATCGGTATGCAGTTTCAGGTCTACGCGTAATACCTCAGATACTCTCGAAAGTGTTGAGTCTAGCATGCATCTTTCACAAACCCTTATTGCAACGAGGTAGTCTTCAAGCGTATGATACCTCGTCATCGTTTTTAGGTACATCTGATGGTATTATAAAAGTTGTTCCTCATATGTGGTAGAGTACTGTATGAAAACTCTTCTTTTCTTTGTGAGCTTTTGCATGTTATTGTAGTGCAAAATACTTAAAAATCAGGAGTATAGGCTCAGGTATAGCGAAGGAACCTGTAGTGGCGTCTTCTAGAGCTTCATTGGGGTTAGAGGATCCTGAATAGGTCAAAATAACTTAACAGAAAGCATCAAAGTGGAACAGCAAGGAGATACGATAGGCTAATACCCCGAGAGGGGCGGTTAATGAAATGTCCCCAATACAACTACGCGGAGGATAGAGATTTTATTGCAGCCTTAAACCCTCGGATGCAAGACATTAGAGACTCCCCCGAAAGGGTTGGAGGTCTCGAGGGAAGAACTCCCGATGACGGGCCTATGAATGCCAATCCCTACGGGATTATCCTCCTCGAGAAGCAGAGACTGGGATTAAGAT
>QMTT01000204.1 GCA_003663565.1 Thermoplasmata archaeon | reverse complement strand
CCTCTAGGCCGAATGGGGTAGTCTCGCGCGTTTATGAGACCCTAAAAAGCCTTATCACAGTATATCCAAAAATCGTCACGAATACAAGTAATATTTAGTCCTGACAAAACATATTGGAGAACAACTTTTCCCTAACTTTACAAAATGTCGCCAAGAAGGCCTTGCACTTCAATGCGGGGAGAAGGTCAATTTATTATCTATTTTTATATCCTAACCTCGTGTCGCTTTTATCATAAACGATGAACCCTCGATAGGGTTTTGTTAAAATGCTTATTTCCAGCAGGATATTACATCAAGAAGCTCATATAAGTTGTTAATTACAATATCAGCCCCATTTACGTCCTTGTCAAATCGTCTTACGTGAACAGCAATAGCATTTGCTCTTTTCGCTGCAAGCACATCTAACTCACTATCTCCAACCATCATGACATCCTTGGGGTTCACATTAAGTGCCCTTGAAACTTTAAGAATAAGATAGGGGTTCGGTTTGCATCCATTTATGTTCCTATAGTCTTTTCCTTGAACTATCTTAAAATACTTCTTAAGACCTGTCACCTCAAGAACGAACTCTGCTGCCTCAGTAGATGCATTTGATATTGCTGCCATTGGGAGTTTTATATTTCTTAGAACCTCGGTGTCTGGAAAAGCCTTTATCAGTCCAAGGCTTGCCAATTTCTTTCTAAATGACAATATATTTTCATCGATTTTTCTCCAGAATTCTAAGGGATCTACTCCAAAGTTTTCAACATATGTTCTTGGAACCTCGAACCTTACCATTCTTTGAAAATCCTCGAAGGATATCTTAAGGTTAAAGTATTCTATGACATCTTGTATGATCTCCCTGAGCTTTTCTTCTAGATTTTCTATGTCATAATAGACTAACGTCTCATCGACATCGAAGAATATGGCTTTGAGCCCCATGATATCACGCCCAGCGGGTGGGCATTCATATATCTTTGAACATCTATGCTTAAAAACGGTTTTAAAATTATGATTATATTTTCATGCATAACATTGTTATATGTACAAGTGGTAGATATGATGTTCGCAATCACAGGGGGGAAGGGAGGGACTGGTAAGAGCACTATTGCCACGAATATTGCAGTCCTTTTAAGTAAGCATGACAAGACAATACTGCTAGACGCAGACGTTGAAGAGCCTAACGATTTCATACTCTTGAGCACAGAGCTCACTAAAGAGGTACCCGTGATGACAGTATACCCAGATATAATCAAAGAAAAATGCACTTACTGCATGAGGTGTGCTCAAATATGCCCAGAAAATGCAATAGTAATTGTAAAAGGAAAACATCCAGTAGTCTTTGACAAGATATGTAGCGGCTGTGGGCTATGTTTCTATGAGTGCAAATATGGTGCCATCAAAAGAAGGTTCAGGATAATAGGTTATACATATTCCAGCAGTATAAATGAAAACCTGACATTGGTCACAGGAAAACTCGTTGAAGGTGAGGAAAGAGCTTATCCCATAGTCCTAGCAGCGAAGGAGAGAGCTCTTCAAGAACACATGAGGACGAATGCAAAATATCTCATTGTGGATACTTCTGCAGGAACTAGTAACTCCGTTGCAGCAGCATTAAAGGGGTGTGAGTTCGCAATAGCAGTCACGGAACCCACACCCTTGGGAGCTCATGATCTGAATCTTATACTGATGCTTCTTGACAGGCTTTCCATAAGGAGCTATGTGATAATAAATCGTGCTGGAATAGGTTCAGAAGAAGAGATCTTAAGGATTTCCAAGGAGCATAATGCAGAGATTTTGGGAAGGATACCATATAGTGAGAAGATAATAGAATCCTACGTAAGAGGCATCCCCCTAGTTCTAATATATCCAAACTCAGAAGAGGCTAAGATGTTAAATGAGATAGCAAATATGATCAAGGAGGGATTACTATGAGCATACATATAACGTTCGCTGGGGGCAAGGGAGGTGTGGGAAAGAGTACAGTGGCGTCCTCTGTCATGTATTATCTTCGGAAAGATTTAGACTTTATAGCTGTAGATGCTGATGCAGATGCTCCAAATTTGCACATTATATTTGGAGTGGATAAACCTATAGCAATTAGAGAGATCAAAGACTCTAAAGTAGCGTTTATTGATGAGAACAAGTGCGTGAAATGTGGTATATGCTATCAAAGGTGCCCATACAAATCAATAGACGTAATTGAGGGAAAATACATTATAGATCCCATGACATGTGAAGGGTGTGGTGTATGTGCCTATTTCTGTCCTGTAAATGCAATAGACATGAAGACTACGAAAACAGGGGATATCATGCTCTATGACACTAAATATGAATTCAAACTTATATCAGCACAGTTGGATGTAGGAAGGCCAAACTCTGGAAAACTAGTAACAATAGAGAGGCTTTGGGCTAATGAGATAGCCACAGAGCAAGGGATAAAATACGTGTTAATAGACGCAGCTGCAGGTATTGGGTGTCAGGTAATAGCCTCCATAACGGGTGCTAAATATGTGTTTCTAATTGCTGAGGACACCCCAACGAGTCTTCATGATGTTATCAGAGCGTATAGGGTAGCGGAACACTTCAGAATAAGGTCGTCTCTTATAGTTAATAAAGTGGGAATGACTAAAACGAGCTTAATTAAGAGGTGGGCGCATGATTATGGAATAGAGATTATAGGGGAGATACCTTATGACAGCTCTGTCCCAAGAGCTCTGTCCATGATGAAACCTCTACCTGAGGCGTTTCCTAAGTCAAAGGCATCAAAAGCTTTAAGAGAGATCTCAGAGTCTGTTTTAGATATACTAAAAGGGCTATAGTGCTCTTTATGGATTTAAATAGGAAGAAAAAGACTGAGAATAAACTCATTAGTATCGTGGTTGCCTGTGCTTTGTATTTGGAGTATTTCGGTCACGAGCACGGGCTTCCCCCTTTGCCATTTCATCTTTATCCGTGGCCCATTGGGAGCGACATTGGCGGACACCACGGGGGCGGCCTTACGTGGGATGAGTATTATCGCCTCTGATGGCTATTTTGCCGTCATCGAGGCGGCTCACTTAATATCCTATTCCTCCTTCATTTAAATGTCTCGTTTCCAGGATTACCAAAAATACT
>QMTT01000203.1 GCA_003663565.1 Thermoplasmata archaeon | reverse complement strand
TGGATAACTTCAAATCTCTGATAAGGCTTCTCTGTAGCTTGTCTTATAAAATCTTTAGGAAGTTTGCCGTCTTTCTCATATTCTTCCACTATGTCTCTTGCTGTAAGAGTGTAGTGATGGAAGTAAGTATCTACTATGTTCCTTGAGTTAGTAGCTATATAAGCCCCTTTAGGAGCGAATGTTCTAAAATTAAAAGTCTTTTCTACTTTGTTCTCTTCTATAATCATAGATGCTAGGCCAGATAAGGAAGCATCAGAGAAACATTGCCATGCGTTAGCATAGAAGTTTCCTGTTGCCATCATGTGATAGAAGGTGTCTTGTACCTGATCCATCCATAAGTTCATGCCTTTTATCTTAGCTAGTTCGGGAAGTTCAGGAGTAAGTTTAAACCATTTTGATCTCTGAGAGCATACGTTCCCTAACAGGCCGTTTGCCATAAGATAAGAGGAGGCCCTAGCTGTTCCATTCTTGGAAGTTGTATCTATTGAGTAGTCTCTTGTTTCTGTAGTGACTTGCATACTTGCTCGGCTGGGTACTATGTATTCTAGTACTTCTTCTACAGCAGAAGCCCAAGGATCTCTTTCAAGTTTGAGAGACTCGAACTGTGCTAAAACCTTATTGGCTACCTCATCCATTATTGTGCATCCTTGATGAATGTGCCAGTTTTTTCCCAGTTATTTTTGTTTTTAAAGAAGTTTTTAAGCCAACTCATGTTAGGAGCGTCTGGTAAACTTTGACCTGCTTTGTATAGCATATCAATATAACTCTTTCCTACTCTTGCAAAACCATTTGGTCCCTTAGTCTCAGGATCAGGGGCTTTACCAAAACCTTCTTGGAACTCGGTAAGTCTTTCTCTACTAAAAGTCTCTGTGCTTGTACGATCCCTAGATGCTGCTTCTTGCATCTTTTTATATTCATTCCTAAGATAATTTACTGTTTGTTCTGCCATAATTTCCTCCAGGCACAAAAAAAAGACCCATCCCGAAGGATAGGTCTCTCAGTCGTTGCCAAGTTGACTATGGCATAACTATAACACTTATTGCACTAAAGTCAATGGTTTATATCTATTTTCTCTAATTTCTGCATCTTCATGCTCTTTTTTTATCCTTTTTACGCCTTCTACTAACCTTCTGCTACGGTTTGAGGACCCTATACCTAGAAACTCCCCTCTAAACTCCCAAACTGTGAGATATTGACCTAACAGGACAAGACCATATAAGCCCACCCATACTATAAAAACTCCATAGACTGCCACTTTATTACAGTTACCTAGCATAACTTCTAAGTCTATAGGGAGAAAATCTGTAAATATTACCAACAATATCGCTATGATGAATGAAGTAGAATATCCTAAGAAAAAAGTAGCCCATGCAAAATGCTTCTTTTGAACTAGCTTAAAGAATATAAGACCTAAGGTTATTATCTCACCGTACATTCCTGCATAACCTATAAATAAACCTGCTTGACTAGTATCCATGTAAGTAACGTCCCATGCCATTGTAGCATCTACGCCTTGAAGGAAAGCTGCCAACCAGTGCCATATCTCATGTAGTGGAGCCATAACCCCGAATACTGCACTTACTATACCTATAAATATTATTGATCCGAAAATACCTTTTGTCATAATATTACCCCTTTATTAGAGTATGCCCCTGATGCGACCTATTTTGTCAAGGGATATTTTTCTTTTTCTTTTACTTCTTTTTCTATGGCACTTACTTGTCCCTGATGAATCGTAATAGTAAGGGTTATAGTGCCGTACTTTATTTCTTGTTTTTTTTGATGTATCCATTCTGTTAGGCGATCTATCATACGGGCATCCTTTTTAATGTAGTACTTGTTCCGTGAGTCTTGTCCATCCACCATACTCCCATAGCAGCACTCATAACTAAGTCATCGTGTATTCTTTCTAACCAAGCCTCGTATGAGTCACTTCCTGTGGCTTTATTTATCTTCATTTGAAAGCCTGCTAGTTCATCTCGGAAGTCTTTTATTATAGGCATTTCTGCCGGAGACTTAGTTTTAAACCGTTTCATGTAGTAGGCGTTAAGCAAGGCAGTAACTAGATCTCTCTTAGGTACTCCATAGTTATCTGAAGAAGTAGTAACTCTATCTCCTCCATGTATTGTTATGCCGATTGGTGCTAGTCCTTGTTGATACATCATTTGCATTACAGGTATCCCTACTCCTGTCCTGTCTACTATTAAAGCTATCTGATCTACGAACTCAGGTCTATTAACTATAAAGCCTATCTTCTCTACTATGGTAGGGTAGGGGGTTTTTAATGGGACCCTCTCCATATGTACTAAGTGAAGTTCTGCCGTTACAGTAATAGGCACATCCATAACAGGGCGTGACTTGTGGCTTAATATGTTCTTATCCTGTATCTTCTCTACTCTTTCTAGTAAAGATATAGCTGTATAATCATTCTCTGACCCTAGGTCAACTGATAAGCAAAACCTCATTATTTCAACCTTCTGATAAGAGCGTCCACTACTTTGTTGTAATCTACTTCTTCAAAATATGTGCCTTGATCTTCTAATGAAAAATCCATATCAAGTTCATACTTATCTCTTAATGCCATATTGGCGAATATGATTTCATCTGCTCTTGCGTTAGCTCTTTCTGTTCTCTCTCTGAATGTTTCCACTTCTTTTTTAAGCCTCTCTATTTCTCTTTTGCCTGTTGATACAGGAAGCTCCATTTCTTCTATGTATTCTATTAAGAACTGCATATCAGGTCCCCACTTAAATTGAGGTTGTGACCCATGATCGGCAGAAAGCCATTTATGCGTAATCTCTAATATTCTTTGTTCGTCTGTCAAAATAATCCCTCCATAAACTTAAAAGTGTTTATATCACTAACACTGTCATCTGCTTCATCGTACTTAGTTTTTATAGAATCATCGTAGGCACTTTCTATTAGGTCAAGGCTAAACATGGTCTCCATACCTTCTATGAACTCACAACCATATTCTCGCTTAAACCATATAGGTCCGATACTCATAAGCTCTTCATAAAGAAACTCTAAAGTATGATGAGGTGAGAAAAATACATCTATACCTTTTCTTTCCATCTCTACTTTATATTCATCTATAGGTGG
>QMTT01000202.1 GCA_003663565.1 Thermoplasmata archaeon | reverse complement strand
GTGCTGGAAGGGCAATACCAGAACTGCAACTCGTGAGCTTTGACATTTATGGAGTACCCATTTCACCTATGGCAATAACTAACTGGGAAGGAAACGGGGGAATACTCTTCGTGAAGGACGCTGAATGGGCAGAAAGGATCTGTAGGCAGATTGTCGTTGCATTCCAAGGGAATGCTGGAATTGCGCTTTATCCAATGAGAGGCTCCGACCTCAAGAAAAGCGTGATACCAAATACAGTAACACTGTCCCAAAAGGTGGGATCTATTCTCAGAAGGGTGCGAGAGGAAAATGCCGATATTGTAGACCTGTTATCAAAGGAGCTTGACGCATACATACTCGGTGTCGGTAAAGTAAGGGAGAAAACGCTGGAGACGAGAAGTGGTTTTGACTTTGGAAAGGTCATTGTAGAGACAAAAGAAGGAGACCTAGAGGTCTACTTCAAGAACGAGAACATAATCGCAAAGCTAAATGAAAAGATACTTGCCATGGCTCCAGACCTGATATGCTGGACTACAACTGACGGAAGACCACTGACAAATGTGGACGTGGAAAAGGGATTAGAAGTAGTGGTCGTCGGGCTTAGAGCTCATGAGAGGTTGAGAACGGAAAAGGCCCTGAAGGCTTTTGAACATCTCTATGGAGAAGTAGGATTTGACGTAAAGTATAAGCCCATTGAAGAGCTCATGGAATGACCCCTATTTCTTTTAGCCTTTCTTTTAATCTCTCCATTTCTTCTTCATTGTATCCTACTAAAGGACTTCTGGGATCTCCGAAGTCAAGTCCTCTGAGCTTCAGGGCAGCTTTCACCCCTCCAAGGTAGGGTCCCGCCTTTAGTGCTCTCCTCACAAGGAGTATCTTATCTTGTATTTCCTTAGCCCTCTTGAAGTTCCCCTTCTTGAACTCCTCATACAATTCTACGACAATCTCTGGAAACACGTTTGCAACTGCAGAAACCACTCCGTTAGCTCCCAAGGAGAGATGCGTGTATATGAGGGCATCGCTTCCTCCAAGGAAGACGAAGTCCTTTCTGATGCTTCTCACGTTGTTTATGGTCTCATAGAACCACTCAACGCTCTTTGAGCTATCCTTTATTCCTATGATTTTCTCATTCCCTGCGAGCTTCATTAACGTGTTAACGTCGATCTTAACCCCCGTGCGTTCTGGGATATAATATATTATTATTGGAATTTCTATACTTTTTGATATTTTATTATAGTGCCTTATCAAGCCTTCTCCGGATATGGGATAATAATAAGGCGTCACTATGTGTACGGCATCAGCGCCTACTTTTTCAGCATACTTGCTTAGTTCTATGGTCTCCTTAGTACTTATGCATCCTGTTCCTGCAATGACAGGTACCTTTCCTCCTACGTACTCTACTGCAACCTTTATTATCTCCTTCTTCTCCTCAAACGTCAACAAAGGCCCTTCACCATTTGTTCCTAGGAGGAATATCCCATGAACCCCACCTTTCATCAGGAAGTCAAGGTATTCTGTAAGCTTTTCAATGTCAACCTCTTCATTCTTCTTGAATGGTGTTATTATTGGTGGAAAAACTCCCTCTAATATCAATAGACCTCACCTCAGTATCTCAGATGATGTTTTCTTTCTTATGACCTCCTCAACTTCTTCTCTCGTGATGTACATAGGATCTCCTGGTATAGTATGTGCAAGAGCAGCCATAGCGCTTCCCCACTCTAATGCTGAGCGTATATTGTTTGTTTCTATGTATCGGTAGATGAATCCTGCATCAAAAGCATCTCCAGCACCCACCCTATCGACAACTTCGAGCTCATATGGTTCAACATAGTACGTATTCTTCCCTTCAGTGGCCATTGCTCCCTCAGACCCTAATGTAAGAACAAGTACTTTTGGCGTATATTTATCATATAGAGCCCATACGATCTCCTCATTCGATCCCGAAAGTCCGAATACTACTTTTGCATCATCTTTAGTTACAAATAGAATATCTACGTCACTTAGTATTGGATCCAAGGCCTTATATGCTTTTTCCGGAGACCAGAGCTTTGATCGATAGTTTACGTCAAAGGATACCATAGTATCATGCTCTTTCGCCTTATTTATGGCGATTTTTACAGCCTCTTTGCAGTTATCACTTAGAGCAACTGTTATACCTGTCGTATGGAATACGTCATAGTTCCCCAAAACGTCCCAGTCTACCTCGTATGGATCTATGTTGCTTATTGCTGAGTTTTTCCTGTCATATATGACGTTTATGGGTCTGGGTTTTCTCCCAAACTCTATGAAATAGAGGCCCACTCTGTACTCCTTTGTCCAGATAACGTGCGAGGTATCAACTCCATGCTCCCTAATTCTATTTACGATGAACCTCCCGAGAGCATTGTCTGTAAGTTTGCTAATCCAAGCAGCTCTCCCACCAAGTCTAGCAAATGCTATCGCGAAGTTTGATTCAGCACCTCCTATAGTGACTTCTAATTCTCTAGCCTGCTCTATTCTTTCAAAATTTTTGGTAGAGAACCTTATCATTGTCTCCCCAAATGAGACTGCAGAGGGCACATCATGTTTCATAACTAAACACCGTACTCCTTGAAAGTGTAACAATTAGGCTCTAAAGTCCTGATAAATAAGCTTAAACAAAAGAATACCAAGAATAAAGTGCAAGATCAAGCCTCCATGTAGTACTCAAGGCCAAGAAACTTTGCAAGGTACTCGAGGTCCCTTGTAAGATCTCCATAAACAAGAACTCTATGGAGGGGAGGTACATAGTTCCAAAGGTATTCCTTTGCGTTCTTGACTCTTGTCCGAACCTTTGTCCTACAGGCAAGCTCGACAATCGGAGTGTCTTCTATTATTCCCTTGTGAACTATTAGCCTCTTAAAGTCTGCTGAAATCTGTGCGGCAGTAAACTCCTGGCCTATACTCATCTTTGTTCTTATAGTTGCTGGCTTTCCACTCTCATCGTGTGTGTCGATAGCGTAGGGTTCAGGCTCTTTGTTATATCCTTTCATCTTCGTGGGTGCCGTACAGTGAGCGTGGATTATGACGTTGTCCTTAAAGTCAATGACGGGATCTACGATCCAAGATGGCTTTCCAGCAAGGTGCTTGAAGACTATCTGCATT
>QMTT01000201.1 GCA_003663565.1 Thermoplasmata archaeon | reverse complement strand
TCCCTGGGACACCTCCTATACTGTGTACATCGTATATGGGTCCATAAGGCCATTCAATGATTTTACCGAACTCTGCCATTGCTATTGAGAGATCTCTTACCTCAGGAAGATCCATACCGTTTACCATAAGAGCTGAGCAGAACATGCTTATTTCGGCATCTCTTATTCTTCTCTCAACAACTTCTTTTATTATAGTCCTTATTTCAGTCCTTGATAGTTTCTTTCCTAAGAGTTTCGCTTTTATTATAGGAAGAGCCGCTGAGGGTTCTGTTGGTATTATTTCTACACTATCAGGAATGTTTTCAAGCTTCATTTCTTGTAATACTCTTCTGTTGACCCAAACAATCCCCTCAGGAACATTACTTGCAACAATTACTGATGAGCAGATTCTTTTTCCTCCTGACGATACAATATATGCCAGATCCCCTGGGTGAAGTCCTATCCTTTCGCAGTCCTTTGGATTCAATACGATAGAGATATCTCCTGAATCTATATCGAATAACTCAACTCGGAACTTCATAACAATACACCTATGAGATTTACGTTGGTGACAAAAATAGTACTAGTTCACATTTTCAAATATTAATATTAATGTTACTAAGGGCTGTATATATCTGTAGTAGACTTTAAATAAGTATGGTAGGTTTTATAAACCTACTGAGATAGGGGAGGATCCCTGAGAGTGGGATAAAGCGTCTTCTTCGCCTAAGAGAGGAGAAGCCAAGTTATGGAGCGCGTGTGATAATCTACGCAAGAGTATCATCTTATAAGCAGAAGGATCATGAGGACTCGAGAGACTATTGGACTAGACTCGATGGAAGAGCTTATCAAGGACTTCATCACAAGGATTAACCCCTCCAGGAGGTATAAGAGAAAGGAAAAAAGAAAGATGCATGAAGCTCGCATGCCGTTCTGCCTACCCGTTAATTGTGTGGAGAGTGTTAATTTCGTAGCGGATAACCTTCCCTCCTCTGGCTTCATCGGCTGGCTTTCGGGGGAACGGTGACTCCCCACATATCGGGGATCGTCACATTATAATGAAATAAGCTCTGAGAGTGTTTAAAAATTGCAGGGAACATTAAATACCAAACTTTACGCTTTTTACCATCTACGAAACAGCCTAAGAGTAGCGGATAACCAGAATGGTTAATCAAAGTGTTTATATTCCACAAGAAGTTCAATATATCGATAATCGATATATTACATAAACATATAGTTATTAAATACTATCTTAAGTACTATCATCAAGGTGATCCCAATGAGTTTCCCAGAGAAACTCGTGAGGCACGCGAAGCTAGTCTTAGTGATATGGGTAATAGCTACAATCCTTATGGCACCACTTGCCCTTAAACTTAATGAGATTGTTTTATACAAAGAGACGGAACTCTTACCAGAAGCATCAGAGTATAAGAAAGTTGAGGAACTCTGGAAGAACCTTAAAGTGAACTATAGTGGGTTTTCAGCAGTATTAGCTGGTGACATAATAATAGTTGAAAATATGAAATTCCCTGAAGATGGATATTCCTGGTACTTAGAGTTCAAAGAGAGAGCACTCTCAGAGGATCTTGCTAAAGACGTTTACTCAGCATATGACATTCGAGATCAGACCGAAGAGAACGCAAGGGAAAACGTCACTATGATGTACAATCAGATGTATAACGCTGCTGAGATGATTAACAACTCTCTGAACGATCTCGTGAAAAACGTCACGTTGCTAAGCGAGTCTCTTTGGCAGATGTACAATGCAATGGAGAGTCTAAGAAGTTCCCTAGAAGTTTTAATACCTGTATATAATCAAACAATAGATGCACTAGAGCAAGCATATAACAGTACTTTGATGTTGCAAGAACTTCTGTTAAATGGATCCTATGCTCTAGATGAAAACATAGAGAACTTAACATCCAGTATAAAGTCATTAGAGGCTCTAACTATTGAACTCAAGAGCGGTCTTCTAGCACTAGATGAAAACTATACGGAGCTTTATGCTACCCTTAAAGAGGTCGAGGATCTTGAAAAGATGATAAACAACACGATATCCCTTTTGAATAGCGTTATATACAAGGTAACAAGTCTTTATAATCTTATTGTCTTCGACACCATAAGAGTTCACTTTTATCTAATGAAAGCCACAGATGCGTACATAACTGGACTTACTAATGACGACATCACTAAGATCTTATATCTGACGAATTGTACCCAAATAGCTCCTATATCACCCCCCTCTGCAGACTTCATTGAATTAGTATACTACTCCGTACTTAATATAACGTATGGAAATCCCCAAAGTGCAAATGATACCACGCTGATATTCATAGGGAAAAACATTGCAGAAAACATAATACTACAGTATAACTATAGTCCTGAGACCCTTGCACTCGTAAAATCTGTATTAGATGAGTATGATAAGTTATTCTTAGAGAGCTATTATACATGGTCTAACGGTAGTGACACTGCCTTGCTGGATACCCTCGTTTACATTCCTAGAGAAACACCACCTGTGAGTTCATGGCAGAGTCAAATAGCACTACTTGGCGCGATAGACTCATTAGGAAAGAACTCCATAAAGATGCTTTCAAACTCAGATGTTCTGATATCTATAATAGCCTCACAAATGCCAGCAGGATACGCAGATATATCCACTTTCATTGCAGGGCTTATTTTGAATTCATCAGTAGCTCTTGGAAGTAACCCCCACTGTAATGATGTCATAAACGCTACAATAAACGTAACAAAAGAGATAACTTCGTATATTGGAATGTCAGAGCTTTCGGATGATATCCTAAGAACACTTATTGTCTCTGGAGCATCCCCAGAAATGGCTTACATGATCATGAGAAACACGCTTACAAATGAAACGTACATAATGCTACTGGACGTTGTGTACACATTCGACAAGAATGCCTCTGGAACTCTTAAAGTCGTTGGAGTTCTAAAGAGTGCCCTCTTAAGCGTGCTGGAAAGCCAGATACCGAAAGAGATCCCTGAAGATCTTTTAATAAGTGTTGTAGAATGTGCCATTGGAGAAATATCCAACGATGAACTTCTTGAGATCTCTAAAAGCTACGCAATTAGCATGTTTAAACAAATGTTCACTGAGCAACTCGTGACATATGGTTTC
>QMTT01000200.1 GCA_003663565.1 Thermoplasmata archaeon | reverse complement strand
TGAACGGTGCTATGTATATAAATATAGACGAGAGGGCATACACGATCACGAAAAGCGCAACGAGTACGAGGTTGTTCAACTTATTGATAACATCTTCAGGTTTTATTCTCAGAGCATGGAGTGTAAGTGCTAACATCGTAAAAGCAAGCACGACATATGATCCTACTCCCATTTTGAGATCACTTGTCGATATCTTAAAGTTATGACGTCTTAGGTCATTTATGTTCAGCCTTTGAAAGGCCTTCTTAAGACCTCTTATAGAAAAGTATGTGACAAGGATCATTAGCACGTATGGCATTACAAAAAACATGTAGTTCAATCTACTTCCCAAGAAATATTCAAAAAGTATCCCAAGGGACATCCCTAAGAACTTGGGTACGACAAGTATAGAAAGTAAGATGCCTGCAGAAACTCCAATGATACCAAGGACTACTAGATACGTGTATAGTATTCTTAAGCTTGTTTTCTTATCCATTCCTCTCGAGAACATTGTATAAAGCCAAAATCTAGCTCTATTAACCATCCCCTCTAATATGAACATAGAGAGTGATAGGAGAACAAGTACTACTATTATCGAGTAGTATATTAATGAATACGTGGATCCTATTGTGGATGCAAGAACCACAACAGAATATTGATTTACAGCCCCCGAAATGGCGTAATCATCTACTCTCATAAGGGCTATGTAGTTCCCAGGCTCTATGACTCCATTAATAACAAAGTTGTCCTTGTTGTCTTTGAGGCATATAATGCCAAGGTTCTCAGAGACTCCAGCCAAATAGGACTCCACCGAGATGAACACGTCGTTGACGCTCTGTTTAAGATTCTCCCTGAACTTATTGACGTTATATGATCTCAGTGCTATTAGTTGATCGTTCAAAAGAAAGATCACGTACTGAAGGGGCTCCCATGTGATCATAAAGTACGTATCCTTGAAGAGGTTTCCACCAGTGTCTTCTTTTAAGAACTTTGGCCCTTCAAGGAGTTCTTGACAAAATCCCTTGAAATCAGAGGTGTTTAGAACTATCACAGCAGAATAAAGAGTATTCCAAATTATTTGTTCTTTCATATATGAAAGATCTCCATTAAGTATCTTGTTGAGGAGTTTTATGGTGAACACATTCGTTATCATATCCACGTTCGTCGTTCTTATCGTGGTGTTCCTATTTTCTATGGTTATCTGAAGCCTCTCAAGAGCATTCTTCACTTCCGTGTCAAGCGTTTCAAGTCCTTTAGAGATAGGTTCTAGCAAGAGCCTCGTGGGCATTATGGCATCGAGGGTTTCCAGAAGCCGTTCAGTGAGATTAGCACTGAGGTTCCTAGGTGATAATGTTTCTTCATAATTCGCATATGTTGTCAGTCCAAAGGGGTATGCAAGGATCAGATCGTTTTCATTTGCAAAGTCCTTGATCTCGTATAAGTACTCGTTGTAAATCTCGTTGTCAAAGGACACACTTACTCCTGTTTCGTTCACGTGTATACTAACCATTGACTTCAGGACATCATATTTCGGGTAAGCATATGCAATGATGTTCTTATAAGAGGGCTCTCGGTAGAAGTAAATGTGCATTGAACCACTATTTATGGAATGCCCAAGACCAAGATTCTGGGCCGTCTTCTCATCCACTATGATAATGCTTACTGGAAGTACCACAAAGCCCTTTTCTAGTGTCCTATGAAGAAAAACATAACCAACACCTGCACTTCTGATGAGTAGACTTTTCACCCCATGATTTTCTAAGGCATTGAGAACTGTATGGACCTTATCCCGGTCAATGAAGGTCACGTTATCAGATCTTCCCCATACTGTGAAGATGAACTCTGAATTGTAACGGAGTATCTCTTCTAGAGCAGTGTTCAAAAGGCTATCCTCGCTGAAGTATCCATGAGCTTCAAGTAAAAATCTTGCGTTGAACTTTTGCTTAAAAGTTTCTGGAGTCTCTTCTCCTCTGACAGACATCATTTCGGCCCAGACGTATGGATAATTTGTCCTAATTACGGACTCCGACATAGATGCGAATGATGACATGAGTAGCTGAGGTACTACAGTTAGTACAGATCCAACTGCAAGGAACGCTAAGAATATCGCAAGTGTACTTTGATAATCCCTTAAGAACGCCTTCAGCATCTTGGTTAGGATCATAAGCATCCCCATGAGGATAATCCATGAGATATCAAAAGCGTTATAATCCTAAATAAAAACTAAGCATGTGCACGAAACATAATATATATGACCATAAGTTTTGAATATTTTTAGTGGAAACTTTGAGCGTGTATGTGCTCTCGCAGATGATAAATTCACAGGGGTGTTAACTTGTGAAGAAAATCATGCCATCAGATAGAGCTCGCTCCTTGGAGTACGCTATAAGGGATGTGGTAATACCTGCGAGAGAACTTGAGAAGAAGGGGATAAAAGTCATAAAATTAAACATAGGAGATCCTGTGAAGTTCGACTTCGACGCTCCTGAACACGCTAAGGAGGCCTATTGTAAAGCAATAAGAGATGGTCACAACTATTATAGTGACTCAGAGGGTATACCGGAACTCAGAGAAGCCATAGTGGAAAGGGAGAGAAAGAAAAACAATGTGGGCATATCCGCCGAAGATGTTTTTGTCACAGCTGCAGTCACAGAGGCACTGCAGATAACCATAGGAGCGCTTACAAATCCTGGAGATCAAATACTTGTTCCAGGACCATCGTATCCGCCTTACATAAGCTTCACGAGGTTCTTGCTTGCAGAACCTGTGGAGTACAGAACGATAGAGGAAGAAGGGTGGGTCCCAGATACCGACGACATGAGAAAGAAGATAACAGAGAAAACAAGGGCTATAGTAGTGATAAATCCAAACAATCCAACAGGAGCACTCTATGATGAGAAAACACTTAAAGAAATACTTGATATTGCAGGGGAACATGAGATACCTGTGATAAGCGATGAAATATATGATATGATAACGTACGAAAAGAAGCATGTGAGTCCTGGCTCTCTTACAAAAGACGTCCCTGTAATAGTGTTCAACGGTATGTCAAAGGTCTACTTTGCCACAGGATGGAGACTGGGTTACATGTACTTCGTCGATCCAGAAAACGTTCTAGAGGACTTGAAGGATGCCATAGGAAGGCTCTTAAGGGT
>QMTT01000199.1 GCA_003663565.1 Thermoplasmata archaeon | reverse complement strand
GCTCCCCCCATGAACCCGAAGGGGAGCTGAGGCTAATGAGTCCCAAGTCCGCCGTGAGCGTGGATCCTAATGAAAGGCTCCTCATTCACAAACGCTCATGAACGCTCACGACGGACAGACCCCCCAGGGCAAAATGATATAAAATGCAAAAAGCTACAGTTTAACGTTACTGCCTCAAAAGCATAGATATTTAGACAAATCGTAGCACTTCCTCTATGCTCTTTTTTCTTTCTCTCTTTTGGATTTTTAAAGGATATCCTAAAGCTATCAATCCCACAAGAAAATACCTCTCTGACGGTACATCACAGATTTTACATACTTCTTTCATATATTTCGAGTAGCTAGCAACTCCAATCCAGCACGTTCCTAAACCATGTTCTACAGCTCTTAATATAAGATTCTCCATAGCAGCACTTGCGCTTTCTACAGCAAATATAAACTCCAAGTCCTCATATTCTTTGTCTCCGCTTGTGATTTTTATCTTCCTGTCAACAAAAACAGCAATGTAAATTGGCGCCCTATACATCCCTTCGCGTATTTTAGATTTGAGTCTCTCCAGCACTTCATCTGTTGCTCCCCTAAGCTTATAATAGAATAGATGTGCATCTTCGAGGATCTCATAAAGCCTTGAGAGTTTTTCTTTATTTTTTATAACAACAAAGAGCCAGTTCTCAAGAGCACTCGCTGTTGGTGCCTTTATTGCAGCTTCTATTAGATCTCTTATGATATCATCTCGTATAGGCTCGTCCTTAAAATATCTTACAGATGTCCTCTTCGATATGACCTCTGAAAGTTCCATGATATCACCTTCGAGATAAACCTATGTGCTAATGATGTTAAGGGGTTTCTCTTTGTGGGAGTGTTCATAAGTGTTCTAGAGTTTATCTCAAGTCTTTGTCTTTATTAACCCATCATCGGGAGCTCTTCCCTCGAAACCTCTAACCCTTTTGACCCCTAACACCCTATATCCGAGGGTTTATCATGGGAGGGGATATTAGTAGGCTCTCGCATGCAGGGGCAAGCTTGGGAGGAGTCCTCCAGGATAACCCTCACCCACTATCCTTGAGGTCACGCTCCATTTTTAAGTATTTTGCTCCTAAATGAGCACAAATACCCACAAGCACACACAAGAACAAAAACAATTTCATAGGGCTCTTTACAGCGATATGATTTTAACTACTAAAATATTTTTAAGTTGTAACATAAAGTTTCAAGTTAAAGATAGTCAATACATGAGGGCATTAATTGATTAAAGCCCTATGTATGCGAACGCATCCTTTGGGGTGATCTCATTGAGACTTCTATTCATTCATACTGACTACATAGAGTTTGAGACAAAAGAGCCAGTCAAGGGCATTGCAGAAGAGATTAGTGACGAACTTAAACATCTAAAGGTTCCTGAAGCATTGGCAGTTTTCGTTTCAGTAGAGGAGGATGATGTATCTAATAAGGAAAGCATCATAGAAGACGCCGTGAAAAACATCCTAGAGATCTTTGAAAAGGTAAATGCAGAGCGTATAGTCCTTTATCCATATGTTCACCTCACGAACAGACCATCTCCATCAAAGGATGCAAAGAGTATCCTTATAGAGATCTTCGAAAAACTCAAAGAAAAGGGTCTTGAAGTATACAGAGCGCCCTTTGGATGGTATAAGGCCTTCGAGTTGAGATGTAAGGGCCATCCATTATCGGAGCTTTCAAGAACCATAACCCCAAGACCAAAAACTAGGGAAGAAGTTGTAGCTGAGATCACGAGTGAATATTATATAATTCACCCAAATGGTATTGTTGAGAAGATAGAAGATCTTGAGAAAATGGATCTTAGTGCTATTAATGATCATGCATTGAGATCATATATAGAATCAGAGGAACTTGGGAAAGTAAAGAAAGGTACTCCTCCTTCTGTTGATGCCATGAGAAGACTCGAACTTGTTGATTATGAGCCAGCTAGCGATCCAGGAAACATGAGAATATATCCTAAAGGTGCTATACTTTTCAATGTTTTGGTATCATGGGCAAAAAAGATAGCGCTGGAAGATCTCAAGGCTATGGAAATAATAACCCCATTAATATATGACTGGAACGAACCAGATATAAGAGAACAGGCTGAGTCATTCCATGAGAGACATTATATCGTAAAAACGCCAGATGAAAAGAAAAAACTTGTTTTAAGATTCGCAGCAGACTTTGGTCTTTTCAAAATGATGAAGGATGCTACTCTCAGTTATAAAAATCTTCCAATAAGGATATTCGAATTTGCGAGAAGTTTTAGGTATGAAAAAAGCGGAGAAATATCTGGTCTAAAAAGAGTTAGATCTTTCCATATGCCAGACCTTCACAGCTTCTGTGCAGACGTAGAACAGGGATGGGAAGAGTTCGCTACTCTCTTTAGTCACTATAAAAGACTCACTGATGCCACTGGCATAGAATACGCAATAGTATTTAGAGCAGCTAAGGAGTGGTGGAATCGTTTAAAGGATAAAGTTATAGAACTCGTTAAAGAAAGTGGTAAACCCGCTTTTATTGAAGTACTATCGAAGATGAAGCACTATTGGGCTATAAAGAGTGAGTTTCAGGCCATAGACAGCATGGGTGGTAATGTACAACTTGCAACCGTTCAGTTAGATGTTATCGATGCTGCTAGGTACGGTATATACTATACTGATGCAAATGGGCAGAGGAAAGGATGCATAATAGTACACTCTTCAATAGGATCCATTGAGAGATGGATCTATGCTGTGTTGGAAGAGGCACTGAAAAAGGAAAAACCTGAGATCCCCTTCTGGCTTTCACCAATTCAGGTAAGATTTATACCAGTAAATGATAGCTATGTCAAAGACTGTATACGACTTGCTTCAAGTCTTCGGGCTAGAGCTGATGTAGACGATCGCGACATCAGTGTTGCTAGGAAGATAAGAGATGCCGAAAGAGAATGGGTAAACATGATCATAGTATACGGTGAGAAGGAGAAGTTAACGGGAGTGTTACCTGTAAGATTTAGAGATGGTCATATAGAGCATATGAGTTTCGAAGATCTGAAGAAGCGTGTCGAAGAGCTTATGGGAGAGTACCCGTTTGTACCTTTATATCTCCCAATGAGGATCAGTCTCAGACCTAAATTCGTCGGTTAGAGTT
>QMTT01000198.1 GCA_003663565.1 Thermoplasmata archaeon | reverse complement strand
CCTCAATTTGGTCTTCTCGCTTGTTGATATCCATACAGCGTTTGGAATGAGAACCTCGTTCCCATCTTTGAATTTAATGCAAAGGAAGTAAACACCATCAAGTGGCTTAGAGAACTTATCTTGTTCTGGGATGTATATCAACAATGAGTTTTCTGAGTAGCCCACAATTTCAGGAACTATCTCCGGATTATTCGGAGGTGAAAGTAACTTTATTTCTTCAACATCGTTAGGAGAATACTTCTCCGAGAGTTGTATTGAGATTACAGACCCTGGATGGGTATATACTGGCATCCCAGGCGATGGCGAGAGGACAATATCCCTAGGGGCATAGGTTTTTTCGAAGAAGACATAGGCATATACTGTATTACTATTTGTATGCATTGCTACTATAGAGAGGACTACAAAAAACGCTACAAATATGGAAAAGGCCCTCGTACGATCCATAATGATACCTCCAGGAACTAAGTTACGACTCTTAATAATATTTCATTAACATTTATATTATAAGGTATACGAGTGTCCTATTTCATCTTAGTCTCCATCTTATCTTATATCATTGTTTTATCTTGTTTTTTATCATATCTTCTAATGCTTGAGATTGCACGGAAAATAATGTTTGTGAACGTTACAAAATGCCGCTAAGAAAGCCTCGCATTTCAATGCAAGGATGAATTAGGAGAGAGGACTGTTCCATAGCTCGCAACAAGTGAAACGTTTGCCATCTTTTACTTTCCGCAATTTTTAAACACTCTCAGAGCCTATTTCATTGTGGGGCAGTCCCCGACATTGGGATCCTAAGCCCGAATAGGGATCACTAAGCTTGAGAGTGTGAGAAGTCATCGTTCCCCAGAAAGCCCTCCAATGAAGCCAAGGGAGGGAAGGTTAGCCGTTGCAAAAGTTACGGCTAACCAGAACGATACTTTATATCACCACCCTACTAAAGCCCACGTTGTCATCATAGTTAAAATCATGACTTAATATAAGCATGACGCTAGAGGTCTGAGTCATTGTTTCTCAGGACATATAACATAAAGCGTTTTACGGTCACACTATTAGACATGTAAGTCTCATGACAACGAATATGCTAATAGTGACCAATGCCTATTATCTGTTAATGCCTTTGAGCCTACATGAAAACCTCCAAGAAAACGTTAAGATTTACACTAATATCACTTAACATTTGAAAAGTTTTTAGGGGCATTAGCTGAACATAAACTCAGATTTAGGAAGATAAGTTTAATAGATGTTAAGCAAATGATTACATGTTGGGACCTTCTCATAGGGGCGGGGTCTGATAGGCCATTCAAGCCCAGATTTAGCGTAAAGTATATAAAAGAAAAACGGCAATCATTTAATTGGGTGATGGATATGGCTGAGCTAGCTAAGGCACCTGTTGCTAGACTTATACAGAAGGCTGGTGCCAAGAGGATCTCAGCAGCAGCTGTAGAGAAAATGGTCGAGCTCGCAGAGGAGTACATCACAAAGGTCGCAAGGAGAGCAGTTGAGCTCGCCAAGCACGCAGGAAGAGTTACTGTGAAGGAAGAGGACATCAAGCTTGCTGCTGAAGAGCTACGCTAAAGTCCTTTATCCTCTTGGCTTTCACTACCCTATTTTTTCTTTTTTGAGAAATACATTGTTTTAGTATTGCTTGTTACTTTTTCTGACTTCTTAAAACATCGTTAAGTACTTTTTAATCTCCCAATCAGTCACGCTTTTCGAGAACTCCTCATACTCTCTTCTCTTAAGCTCAATATAGTTCTCCACAACCCTACCTAATGTCGCGCGTACCCATGAGCTATTTATCAGTTCGTTCAATGCCTCCTCAAAGCTTCTTGGTAGTTTCATTATGTCCTCACGACTGTATGTCGAGCCTGTAATACTTTGAGGAGGATCCTCTTCACGCTCTATCCCGTCAAGTCCTGCAAATACTATCGCAGCTATGGCTAAGTAGGGGTTTATCATAGGATCTGGGTTCCTGACCTCTATACTCTTTTTAGAGGCAGGGATCCTGATCATCGCAGTCCTGTTAGCAAATCCCCATGAGATCGATGAGGGAGCTTCATGAGCACCTAGTCTCTTGTATGAGTTCACTGTTGGATTCGTTATAAGAGAGATTTCCCTTGCATGCTTGAGCACTCCTGCAATGAAGTACTTGCCTGTATCAGTTAATTCCCCATCCTTGTAGAACACGTTCTCCCCTGCGTCGTTTTTAAGATAGAAGTGCATGTGAAGACCACTTCCTGCCTCGTTTGAGAAGGGTTTTGGCATAAATGTCGCTATGAATCCATACTCTCTTGAGATCTTAGAAATTATTATTCTAGAGAGCGTTATCACATCAGCAGCTTTTTTTGCAGTTTTAACAGGTGAGATTTCTATTTCCTGCTGTCCTGGACCGTTTTCATGATGGTGGTATCTAACCCCTATTCCAAGCCTATTCAGAGCAGATACAATCTCAGACCTTAACAACAAGTACGAGTCCTTATCAATACTCAACATGTAATCCGTTATATAACACTTACTTGGTGCTAATACAGTTTCATTGTAGTATTCTTCAGGTATGCAATAGAACTCAAGCTCTGGTCTAATATATAATATGTATCCTAGCTCCTTGAGCTTCTTGTCTACGAGGCTCGTTATTCTCCTCACGTCTGTGTCAAGAGGTTTTCTTGTAACCTTGTCAAGGAGATATGTAAAATAGATATCATATAAGTCTCCAAGCTCATTGTTCATGTTGTATTTTGACTCACCATCGGGAATCGCTATTATGTCCGAGTCCTCAACCCTTGATATCCCAGGAAGGGAAGATCCATCTACGCCTACACCGTCCTTCTCAAACTCCACATAATCACTACTCCCTTCTGGAATATATAAGAAGTGGGCTCCTCCTAGTACATCGATAACAAGGGCAACTTTGTAATGCAAGCGCGTCACCTCCTCTGCAAATATGCAAAAACAAAGGGTCAAATGATGACACATGACTGTTCTCCGTTTTATCTTTTTTATAAATTTGGTAGTATTTGGTAGTGGGTGGTTCTCCGTTCTCTTTTATTAGGATTGCTTTATTGGGGGGTTGGGCTTGTTATTCCTTGAATTAGGTAGTCCTTGCCCTTTTGGGTTTGGTCTGGGCTCGCGTCTCGGGCAGGGG
>QMTT01000197.1 GCA_003663565.1 Thermoplasmata archaeon | reverse complement strand
TCGGAAGACCAAAGATAAAAACCATGCTTTCTTTAAATATCCCGCTCATGCTCGGTACTGATGAGCCGGTGGCTGACCCAACGGTGAACGTAAAGGAGATCGGAACGTACGTGATAAAACGATACAAAGTAGGGTTTAGGGACGTAATGAACATGCTCACAAACGGACATCTATTCGGACCATACGGGTTGTAAAGAAACGCACTCGCAGACATCACGGTATGGAACTGCAAACTGAGAGATGTCCTGAATACGAAACCTGAGCACGTGATTGTGGATGGAAAGGTCCTTATTTAGGATACGGGTGGTTGTGGAGGATGCAAAGACCCCTGTATATTTGTTCCAGGAGCATGATTCTGAACAACTGATGAGAAAACGTCATCTTTGAAAAAGAAATCCTTTCTCCAGGAATATCCATGGAAAAGCCCTCAGGCCCGCCGATCACAAAATTCACATCTTCCTTCAGGAGATTTGAGAACTCCTGAGATGTTAATTCCTTGCCTCTCTCATCACAGACGTAAGTACTCCCTCGCTTTATGTGGTTAAGGATATCCTTATCCTGTTTTACCTCAATGACCTCTATCTTTCCAAGTCCGCGAATTCGCTTCAGATACTCTTCCTGAAGAAGGGCAAACTCGGATTTCAGCCGTCCAACACATACCACGCGAATCATGAGTTAATAAAAGAAAGTGGGGTTTTTATGAGTAATCGGTTCGGATTTCAAACCACCGAACAAAATTTTATTAACCTCTTATGTGTTAATATTACACATGTGGAGCATTCTTTACTACATAAGAAACAACCCAGAAGTGCTCATCAACTCCCAGAAAAAACGTGGGGAAAGCACGGAAACCGTGGAAAAAGCAGTTGCTCTGGACAAACAATGGAGAGCAGTGCTCAAAGAAGTTGAACAACTCAGGAAACAGAGAAACGAATTGTCAAAAAAGATTCGGGAAAACCCAGAGCTCCGCGAGGAGGCAAAGAAAATCAGCAACCTCCTGAAAGAAAAGGAAAGTGAGTTAAAAAGGATTGCTGAAGAAAGGGAGAAAATCCTTTTATCCATACCAAACGTTCTTCATGAAAGCGTTCCAGAGGGGGAATCCGATGAGGACAATGTGCCAATCAGGTACTTCGGAAAACCACGGGTATATTACAAACACGCAAAGACTTTTGAGGAACAATTTCCTGGAGTGGAGTACGAGGAGATTCCATTCGAACCAAAGCCCCACGTGGTGCTTTCCGAAAAATTCGTTGATACGCTCAGAGCAGGAAAAGTCTCTGGTTCGCGGTTCTATTACATGTTCAACGACCTCGTGTTTCTGGACTTTGCGCTCATGATGTACGCCATGGACTACATGAGCAAAAAGGGATACACGGTCACAATTCCACCATATCTTCTTGGAAAAACAGCGTATGAAGGGGTAACCGCGCTCTCTGATTTTGAGGAGATGATATACAAGGTCGAAGGAGAAGACCTGTTTCTCATAGCCACCAGTGAACACCCGATCGCAGGATACTACATGAACGAGGTTCTTGAGATTGAGGAACTTCCAAAGAAATTCTGTGGAGTAAGCCCGTGTTTCAGAAAAGAAGCAGGAGCTCATGGAAAAGATACAAAGGGAATCTTCCGGGTGCATCAGTTCCACAAGATTGAACAATTCGTGTTCTGCCACCCGGACGAATCCTGGGACATTCATGAAGAACTCATTCAGAATGCCGAAGAACTATGGAAAGGGCTTGGCATTCCCTACAGGGTGGTAAATATTTGTACAGGAGACATAGGGGTCGTGGCTGCAAAGAAGTATGACCTGGAAGCATGGATGCCCGCCCAGAACAAGTTCAGGGAAATGGTGTCCGCGAGTAATTGTACGGATTATCAGTCCTACAGGTTGAACATAAGGTATGCAAAGAAAAGAGGGCTTCCTTCTGAGGGGTACGTACACACGCTCAACTCAACCGCAATAGCGACCTCACGGGCCATCTGTGCAATTCTTGAAAACAACCAGGAAGAAGACGGAACAGTACGAATTCCAAAGGTTCTGAGGAAATACTTAGAGCCTTTTGAAAATGCTCCCAAGGATTCCATAAACTGTGTGAAACATGAGTGAATACAACGAAATCATACGCAGGTGTGTAAAGGCAGGTCTCTCGTTCTGGGTAGCCACCCAGGTGGCTCTGAACATAAAGAACAAGAACATCCCAATTTCTGAGGAAAAGTTGAATGATATAATCGTGGGGGAACTGAACCAAATAGACCCTGATTTTGCAAGAATTTTCCTTAACTACTACAACATAAAGGTAAGAACATCAAAGGGGTTCCTTGAAAACTTTGACAAGGAGAAGATTGTGAAATCCCTGGTCCTGGAAACAAGGATACCCAGACCCATAGCAGAAGAGATTGCAAAAGAGGTTGAGGAGGAAATACGAAGAATGCAACTTTCAAACATCAACACCTCATTAATCCGGGAAATCGTGAACATGAGTTTGCTAAAAAGAAAACTCGTAGAAGCAAGACTGGACTATACCAGAATAGGAATTCCTGTCTACGACATGACCCAAAAGATTGAGCAGAGCAAGGAGATTTATCCAACAATCATAAACAGGATGATTGGAAACCACGTGATGAGGGAATACGTGCTCACAAAGATAATCCCGCAAAATCTCGCAAAAGAACACCTCCTCGGAAACATCCACATCCATGGAATAGAGGGGTTCATCACAGCACCCTTTGCCCTTAAGAACGATCTAAAATGGTTCCTTAAAAACGGTCTGAAACTGGACGGCTCTGGAAAGTACATCAGTGTCGCTGGCCCTGCAAAAAGAGCAGATGTGGCGGCCTCCCATGCGGCCAGAGTGATGTACATATCAAAGGACTATGTGGTAAAAGGAGTCTCCTTTGATTACTTCAACTATTTTCTGGCTCCATATATTGAAAACAATGCAGAACAAACGATTCAAACATTTCTCTACGAACTGAATCAGCAGTACTACACCGACCCGTATCTCTATTCAATAACGCTCGCCGATGAACTTCCAAAAGAGTTGGGTGAAATGAAAGCGATCGGTCCTGGAGGAAACCAACTTGAGAACACTTACGATGATTATTATGAAGAGGCAAACAAGATAATAGATGTCTTCTTCAACCT
>QMTT01000196.1 GCA_003663565.1 Thermoplasmata archaeon | reverse complement strand
GGGAGGATCGTGCTAATCCCACGTAAGGCGGGCCCCGTGGTGCCCGCCAATGTCGCTCCCAATGAGCCAAGGATGAAGATGAAGTGGCTGAGGGGGAAGCCCGCGCCCGTTGCTAAGGTCTCCGTCGTTACTCAAATATAGGACGCGGGCAACCACTTACACTCAATGGCCTAGCTTTAACATTATGTCAACTCTTCTTTCACTATCAGGCTTCGTTAGTAGCACAACTCTACTGTCATCTCTCTCGCTCGCTACAACATACCCTAATTCCTCAGCAAGCTTCACGGCGAAGTCCTTGACCTCGAAGTGCTTTGGAGAGTTCTCCGGTTTTAGCCTATATCTCGAATATCCCATGTACATATATGCTTTTACCTCAACGAAGTCGGGATCTGCTTTCTCTAGAAGCCTTGCATACTCGGGTACGTATTTTTTATCCATGTTCAGCCCTTTTATTGCTGTTATCCTTATAGTCCTCCTAGCGTTCATCATGCTCATGAGCTCAAGGGATCTGTTCACTCTCTCCCAAGAGTCCTTTATCCTGGGCATGTTGATCTTCTTATGAAGATCCTTGTTAGGTGCAGTAATGCTTATATACAACTGTGTTGGTTCTTCCTCATCCATTAGCTTTTCTATGGTCTCAGGTACAGATCCGTTAGTTACCACAAATGTCGTGAAGCCTCTTCTGTGGTATGCTCTCACGAGCTCTGGAAGCCTTGGATATAGTGTGGGCTCTCCCGTAAGGGATATAGCTACATGTATAGGATTATACGCTTCCTCAAATAACTCCTTTGGAACCCTTGGATCTCCTTTATATCCAGAAAGCAAGATTCTCTGACCCTTGATACTTTCCTCAACGATGTACTCTGGATCGTCAGGATCTTCCTCAAACCCTACGTTCGTAAACCCTTGAAATCTCCAACAGTGGAGACATGCAAACGTGCAGTGGTCTACAGCGGGTGTCATTTGTATGCATCTATGACTTCGAATCCCATAGAACGTCCCTTTATAACAAGGCCTTCTGTTGACAAGCATCTCCTTTGTCCAGTAGCACACCTTAACTGCCGAGTGATTTCCTATTAGATAATAACCTTGCCTCTTGAGAATGCTCTCCAGTTGAGGAATTACCATAATGTCTCACCTTAGGAGTAGTTCTTAGGTTATCTTTTATGAGAGCACAATCTCAAAGTTGGTAAACTAACCTATAGTATGCATGTATGATATAAGAACTTTTAGGAAATGCGTCAACGTGTTCGATAGATATTCAGCTTATATTTCTGCAGATTTCCGCTCGAATTCTATCTTTTCCTTCGTTATTCTGGCTTGTGCGATTTCGATAGCCTTCTCATGCTCTCTACTACCCTTTACTCCCTTAAGTCTCCTAGAAAGCCTTATGATGGCGTCTTCCATCCCATAACAAACAAGTATGTCTCCAGGAAGTATTTTGGTACTACCACTGGGCGCTCCCAGAAATAATTCTTTTCCTTTTGGGCCTTTTCTATATATAGCAAGAACTAGCACCCCTTCCCTATCCAACTGTAGCTCCTTAAGTGTCTTGTTTGCCAACCAACTAGACTTCCTGACAACAATCTCACCTATTGTGTATCCGTGGCTAAGACCTAATAACCTATAGTAGTCGTAGACCTTTATGGATGTGAACCTCGTTAAGGCTGAAATTATAATTTTCCTTAGAATCTTGTCAATGAGCTTTGATTTTGAAAAAGCATAAAGAACAAGTACTCCTGCTACCAACAGTACAAGATTTGTCCTCGCTTCCACAGATGTTGTCCCAACAAAGGAAAGAACTAAGGTTGCAATAGCAGATGTTATACCAGCACTCCCTAAAAGCATAAGGAGTCTTATGATTCGTCTTCTCACAGGATGGGAAACTACATATTCTGACTCTGATGTAGTAAATCCAACTCCAGAGAAAGCAGACTGCGCCTGAAATGCTGCAACCTCTTTAGATAATCCAGTCATCTCTAAGGCAACAGCTCCTATCCTAACTATCACAATAGACACTAATATTACAAGGAGGAATGACAATACAGGCATCACGTTTCCGAACACGCTCCATAACACCTCAATACCACGTGCAATAGAGAATATTTGCCTCGCAAAATTGTTAATATTTAATAGGCGTATATAAGCTTTGATAGACATGGAACAACTTTAATTCAACCAAAACCTGTCCCAAATGCTGTAAGAGAATGAAACACCAAAAGGGACAGGTTCTAAAGTATAAAAGCTATTGTTTAAGAATAAATAGACAATTAAACGCTTACATAAGCCTATACCTAAAGGATGCGGGTTTCCCTCCCCCAATGAAGGTTTGGAAGAATCAATCCTCCATGATGGGCCAATGAGAATAGAAAGGCAAGAATTAGGATTAAAAATTCATCACATGCTCATGAATGCTTCCCCGTAGGGAGAACTCTTGTGACACGTCACAAGTATACTTTACAAATACGAATATATAAACATTTTGGAACAATTATACTGGAGAACGACCAAATTTAGTCACGTAAGAAAGTATTTAAGTAGATGACTATTGATATTCGTAGCACTTTACTCTAAGGATCCTCATCCTCGTAATCACGATCTTCCATCCTCCAACGAGGTGCTTGACGATGGTTAAGGGACTGTACCATTATCTCAGGCTCGCCTGGAAGAGACCTGATACGAGCTTTGGAAGCCCACAGTGGCGTAGACTACTTGAATGGAGAAAGGGACCATCGATAGTTAGGGTTTACAGACCAACAAGACCTGACAGGGCTAGGGCCTTGGGGTACAAGGCCAAGCAAGGATTTATAATAGTCAGAGTACGTATAAGAAGAGGTTCAATGAGAAAGCCTAGGCCAAGGTCAGGAAGAAAGCCAAAAGGTCTTGGTGTAAGCAAGATAACACCAAGAAAGAATTTACAGCGCATTGCTGAAGAAAGAGCTGCAAGGAGGTTTCCTAATCTAGAAGTCTTGAACTCCTATTGGGTAGGTCAGGATGGACTCTACAAGTACTACGAGGTCATCATGGTTGATCCACACCACCCTGTAATCAAGAGCGATCCTCACATAAACTGGATCTGCCAACCTCAACACAAGGGAAGAGTGTTCCGTGGCCTTACATCTGCGGGTAAGAAGTCACGTGGCCTAAG
>QMTT01000195.1 GCA_003663565.1 Thermoplasmata archaeon | reverse complement strand
TGATATCATTCTTGCTGAGAAGTATAGAGCTCTATGCGTTGACTTAATAGGTGCAATCATAAACAGGAGCTCTGAGGTGATTACAAAAAAGCTCACAATTATTTTAGTGGAGTTCTTTAAGGATCTCTTTTGGCACTGCAATATGAGATACTATGCTGCAAGCATTATGGGGATATCAGCTCTATGGCAGCCTCCACTAATACAGGGACTAACAGCGTCACAATAAAGCCGTGTATGAACGCTATGAGGGAAGTCTCCTCCCCGGCGTGGAGCCTAATTATGGGGAGCGTGGTGTCCATTGTTGTCGCGCCTCCCACGGATATGAAGGCCTCTCGAAGGCCTCCCTTGGTGAGGGGATATAAAAGCATGCAGAGGAGCTCTCTAAGCATGTTGGCAATGAGCGCGATCGCACCCCAGCGGACGGAGATCTTAAACACCCTCGCAGCAGTATACGAGTACCACCCTGACCCAAGGGCTACGGGAATCGCATAGGGTGATTTTAGGAGAAGGTAGCATAACAGCCCTCCAATTAAGCTCCCGATGAACGTTGAGGCTATCAGCACGACGGACACCCTCAAGTGCCTGTGCCCTATCTTAAGTCTCATGCGTCCCAGATCAAGGCCTATCAGGAATATGAGGGCCATTAGGACGAAGTCCAGCAAGGTATATCCCTTAAGTCCTATAGAGCTGAGGTCTATGCCAAGGAGGCCAACACATGTTCCTAGGAGGAATACTGCTATGACCTGCCAGTACTTCATGTGCGATCTCCTCCAAGGCCAAAGATCCTCAGGAGCAGGATCGCAACTATCACGCTGAAGGAGGATGCTATGAAGGATATTATGATGGAGTCCCTGAGGATCGCCCCTCCCTCGGCTATGGCTCCGGAGGCGCTGAACTTTGACCCGATAATGAGTATCAGGAGAAGCGTTGTGACCATGATGCTTCTCTCAATGATCTTCTTCTCAACTTTTACTACCCTTCCAAGGAGGTATCCGAGGAGCAGTGTCATTAGTATGAGGACACTGTAGTTCACGTTTAAGCCTCCCGTGATTAAACTCCTGTTTTCTTTATGAAAAGCAAAATTATAATTTGATAAGCATAGCTGAGCTTAAAACGTTATTGAAATGAGATGGAGGCATTCGTTGACAAAATATATTCATATGCGCTTCAATGCTGTTATCGTTCGATATATCGAACGATCGTTCTATAGATTATGCACTCTACGATGAATGTGCTGAGAAATATGGCCTTATAAGGCTCCTAGAGATACCCCTTAGAAATCTTTCAAGGGAGTACCATCTCAAAGATCTGTCTAGAGAGCTTAGAATAGAATGAGCTCAAGCACTGTGAAAACTTATGTGGATGTGCTTGTCCGCGATAAAATACTCTTAGAAAGAAAAAGGAAATCTACGCATATTTGTCTTAAATAATGAGAATCTGATTGTAAAGGAGTTAAAGAGGACATATTTTCTGTCACTGCTTCTTATGGCGAGTATTGACAGAGTTCCACCGAAAATCTCTAGGTTCTCTATTCCAGTGAGCTTCCAGTAGAGTCCTCTATCGGAGACATCGGAGACAAACACAATGCTAGATATCTTGCAGCTTTTTCCAGTTCTTCGTGACATCAATTCCATAAACTGATGCCTTTCCTCTGTCTGGCAAAAGGAGTCCAGAGATTACTTTCAACAGCGTTGTCTTCCCTGAAACGTTTTCACCTGCGATCACGAGGAACTCTCTATCTTTTACCCTTAAGTTCACGTTTTTCAGGGCTTCAACTGTAGCTTCATTGCTTTTAAAAGTCTTGTAGATGTTCACGAGCTCTACTGCGTTTATCTCAGAGGACATAAGAAATCGCCATAAAGCGTCATTGAAGTACTCTCTCCTAGATATTATTTAGTACAGCAGTTGTTAGGGTTATAGCGATTGCGTCCTGTTAGCATTCGCTAATTCACCTTGTGTTTTTGATCTTTTTCTCTAAGAATAAGTAATAATAAGTGGACACTTTAGCTCAAAAATTATATAAATGGTTCTAGGGAAAAGAAAAAGCAAGGGGAAGGGATTTCGATATTTCCGCTCAGAGATATCGATCTGCTGAGGGATAGTCCACTTTTAATCCCGATGAAGAGCCCTTCCTTTTCTGTAAGCCTAGGAAAGTTGATATCAAAGGCATGTTTCTGGGGTGATTGAACATGTCATACATGTGGAAAATACTTCGTGTAGATCTCTCCGCAGGTAAAATATCTGAGGAAAAGCTCGATGAAAAGCTTGCCAGAAACTTCATCGGAGGGAGAGGCCTGGGATCAAAGTATCTGTATGACGAGATAGATCCCACTGTTGACCCACTCAGCCCTGAGAACAAGCTCATATTCGCTACGGGTCCACTTACAGGAACTGTGGCTCCAACGGGGGGCAGATACATGGTCATCACAAAGTCCCCGCTTACGGGACTAATAGCGTCGAGTAACTCAGGAGGCTCCTTCGGTCCAGAGCTTAAGTTCGCTGGATATGACATGCTCATCGTGGAGGGAAGGGCTGATCATCCAGTATACATAAGGATAAGGGATAACGACGTCGAGGTCAAGGACGCATCCCATCTCTGGGGCAAGACCGTCAGCGAGACCACAAAGATATTGCTAGAGGAGTTCGGTGACCCTAAGGCACAGGTAGCGTGTATTGGGCCTGCAGGAGAAAAGCTTGTGAGGTTTCCAAGCATAATGAACAACGAGCACAGGGCGGCTGGAAGAAGCGGCGTTGGAGCAGTAATGGGATCGAAGAACCTCAAGGCAGTGGTTGTTAGAGGATCACAGAAGGTGAAGGTTGCGAATGAGACGAAGTTCCTAGAGGTAGTGAAGGATAAGGTCAAGAAGCTGAGAGAGAACTCCATAACGGGAGAAGGTCTTCCAAAGTATGGAACGGCTGTTCTCGTTAACATAATAAATGAAAACGGCCTGTATCCAACGAACAACTTCCAAACAGGTGTGTTCAAGTACGCGTATGAGCAGAGCGGAGAAGCTCTAGCTGAGAAGTACCTAGTGAAGAACAAGCCATGCTTTTCCTGTCCAATAGGGTGTGGAAGGGTGAGCAGGCACCCGGCGCTGGGAGTCACAGAGGGACCAGAGTATGAGAGCATCTGGGCCCTAGGGGCAAACCTTGGGATAAATGACTTGG
>QMTT01000194.1 GCA_003663565.1 Thermoplasmata archaeon | reverse complement strand
TGGATTCCAAGAATTTCTTTTATGCGATAAGGCCTCTCCATTGGAATACCATTTTACTCCTTATCATCCCTATAATACCTAAGACTCACAAAAATATTTAAAATTACTTAATAGAGAAACAGCTTGATTCCCTTCTTCTATCTCAATTTTATTTTAGTGTTTCTGTTTACAATTTGTTGCCGAGAAATCCTTATACTTTAGTGCGAGAGGAATGTCAAGACACTTTCTAAGAGCTCTTTCAAATTTGGCTTTCTGTCAAGGAAAATACCTTGTATTAAATTACGGGAGCCCCCTCCTTTTACTTTATATCTGGCACTTAGCTTTTCATATATGTCCCTCGCACGCCCTCTTGATGAAAATATTAAAAACTTATTTTCATCACTTACTCCCAGAAAAAGCGTTATTCCAGACCTCGAGATCTCTTTTACAAGGCTATCTCTGAGTTCCCATGGTATATTATCTAAAGCTGTTATGATATCACTTCCAAGTTTCCTTGATCTCATCTTTGCGATTTCCACTAGAGCTTCAACGAACTTGTATTTCCATACCTTTTCCTCAGAGATCTTTCTTGTAAATTCTTCTTCAAAGGCTTGAATTGCCTTTATCAACGGGGGAGTGCTCCTATTAAGGGTACTGAGTGATCTCCAGTAATCCTCCAGAATATTATTTAATATCCTAAATGCTCTATATCCTGCAACGAACTCTATACGCCATACAGACGATGTCTTCTTGTATGTTTTGAGGATCTTTATTGGAACGACCTCTTTTGTGTTCCTCACGTGAAGCCCGCCACACGGAACAGAGTCATAGTCTTCTATGGAAACGATCCTAAGAACCTTTATTCCTTCTTTTGGAGGTTTTCTAAGACCTTCTATAGCCTCATTTCTAAGCATTAAAGAGGTCCTAACTTCAAGTCCTTGCTTAGCTATTTCGTTTGTCACTATTTCTGCGTTTTCTATCATATCTTTTGTTAATTTCTCTGTTTTAATCTCTATCTTGGAGTGGTCATCAAATATCTGAAATCCTTCTGTTTCTAGACTATAAAGTCTAAAAAGAGTCGCTGAAAGGAGATGTTGTGCCGTATGCTGTTGCATGAAATCATAACGCCTATCCCAGTCAAGGGATATCTCGACAACTTCACCTGGCTCAGGTATCAACTCGCCAGTAATAGTTCCCATATGCCAAATCTTGTTGTCTATCACTTTATGTGAGATAACGTCTATTTTCCACTTTTTCCCTATTATCCTGCCAGTGTCGTGTGGCTGTCCTCCACCGCCTGGGTATAATATAGTATCTTCTAACAGTATTTCGACTGATCTTCCAGAAATAATTACGTCTTCTACTTTTGATTTCATTCTCGAGAGATAGGGATCTCTATAATACATAGGAACTTCCAAATCTAGCACCTCAGAGGTCAAACAGGGTCTTCTGTTTCACTCCAGATTTGAGTTCACTTTCACTGACATTAAACACTGAAAGTACTCTCATTACTGCAGGTATTATCTGTTTATCAATGTAGTATTCCACGTCGATCCTATGCTTCTCCGGATCATAAAGATCATACAATATGGCTTTCTCTGAGAGTTTTTCTCCTCCCCTCTTTATTATTAATATACCCACTTTCATGCCGGGTCTGTACTTGAATCCATATTTAAGGGCTTCCTTAACAGCTCTTACATGAGCCTGCTCTGATACATATTCATCCAAACTTCTGGTAATAGTTTTGTAGATGACTAACTTTTCGACAAGATCTTCAGTTATATTTCCAGAGGATAATTTCTTTATGATATCTTTTACATAACTCTTTGCTTTTTCTGGATTTCCTTCTTTTAAAACTATTTCTATGACCTTTTCTTGGACTTCTTTTGCTAGCTCACACCAGTCTCCACGCCTTACCTCAAGTCCTCGAATATATATTTCTCCGGATTCTGTTACTCCAGCATACCTCTTCTTAACGCCTGTGAACAGGACTCTCTTAAATATTGTTTCAATTTCAAGTTCTAGTGGAAGCGTGCTGTTTACCTCTTTAATAAACTCCTCAAGTTTTGGATGATTCATGACAAATATCGAGTCTGTATTATGTACAAGTACCCAATTTGCAAAGAATTTGTGGGTATCCTCAACTTCGATGTCGTATACGTATCCATCGTATTTAATTTCTTCAACTTTCTTAAAGCGATACACTTCAGGTACAAATTTATTGCCCTTACTTAGGTCTTTATCCTTAAGCGTGACCAGTAAATTTGTTTTCCTTCCTAACTCAGTTGGCTTTACTTCAATGAATGTTCTGCTGCCGTTGTTATTGAGAACCCCAATTAAGCTGTGGTCTTCAGTCACGTCAACGTACCACTCGTCTGTAAGCCATACCCTGTACATCCTTTTGTTTGTCTTGTGTCTCATTACATATTTTATAGGTTTCCATATGATATTGCCCTGATTGTCAACTGTGATCGTCTCCACATTCTTTAAGAACTTATATTCTTTACCATCCTCACCTACAGCATCAGGCTCATTATCAAATAATTTTTCTATCTCCAGAACTTCTATTTTGCCATTCTCTCTTTTAACAAGAATTTTAGAGTCTCCAGAAACACTGTCACCATACAGGACTTTTATTCCATAGGATTCTGCCTTTTCTTTCACTAGCTTTATGAAATATCTTCCCCAAGCAGTAGTGGCTTCAGCACATTCTCTTTTATACCATCTTGCCCCTGACCATCCTGTATACCCATAGAATGAGTTGGCTAGAGTCTTAAGGGCGAGTTGCTGTATATTAAGAACCTTATACTCCTTGGAATCTTTAGGATATTTCTTCATTTGTGCTTTAATCTCCTTTCTTTTTTCTATTAGGCTCTTTAGAATATGTCTATAGAATCCATCAGGCCTCTTAAGGAACCTGTGTCCTACTTCAGGTGCTATGTACACTTCTTCGTCTGGGACCTTAATATATGGAGGTACATATGTGTCAGGGGATATATTGTACGTTATCATTATCGTGGGATACATCGCACCGAAGTCAAGGTACACGACGTCCTCAAAGAGACCTTTTTCAGGTTCTAGTACAATAGCTCCTTCATAGATGCTCTCTTCACTAACCTCAGCTTTATTTGGTGCTATTTCTCCCATCTTGTAGGCCTCAGCAACAAGATACCAATCTACTTGCCTCCCTCTAC
>QMTT01000193.1 GCA_003663565.1 Thermoplasmata archaeon | reverse complement strand
TTGCTGAAGATAAAGCAAAAGCACCAGAAGTAAAAGAGGCTGAAGCACCAGAGGCGGGGGAAACAGAAGCTCCGACTGCTGAAGTCGAAGCTCCGACTTATCATCCTATTATGAATTTTGTGCAGGGACAGACGAAGAAACCGAATAAGAAGCTTGGTGCGAAAGAAGCTATTGCTCGGGAGATTGTTGGTACTGATATTAAGAATTATGATTCTTTAATTGTTACTATTACCGATGAAGTGACAAAGATAAATAAGCAACTTGCAGATAAAGAACTTTCCTCAGAGAGAAGAAAGAAACTTTCTGAATATAAAACCAATTTGACTCATGCCTATAATTCTGTTATTAAGCATCAACAAAACAGGAAGAAAAGTCAGATTGAAAATGTTTATGACCCTTTGATTAAGAAAGCTGAAGAAGCTGCGAAGAGGAAGAGTAAGACCGATATTGCTTTGGAAGAAGCTGATAATGTGACTGTTGAGCGTGAAGCACCGAGTGCAGAAGAAGAAGGTGGTGCTATTGAATCAACCCAGCCACCTGTTGCTAAGTCTACTGGGAAAACTGTAAAGGTAAGCGAAGTTGAGAAAGCAAGGAAAGAGAAAGTTTCTGATATTACCAAAGAAAAATCAGACTATTTTGGTGAAGATGAAAAAGGTAAATTTATTAACACAACCAGGAATTTTAGAATAGAGATTAAGGATGATAAAGATATTCCTGCTGAACATGCTCTTAAAGAGGTAGGCGATGTTGTATATATGTTTGGAGCTCCAAACCAAAAATTTAAAATCATTGAAATTGATAGTAAAAATGGAAAATATTATTATGAAGAAGTAAGTCCTAAAGATAAACCATCTTATTTTACTCCAACAATACATAGCATGGGTCTTGGTGAATCGAAGCCCGTCCTTGAACTTATTGCGATTATTGAAGAGATAGCTCCGGGTACTGGTGTCCAGTTTGTGAGTAAGATTGCTGAGAATCCTCAAGCTGTCGGTGCTTACTTTGATGAGATTATAAGACTTACCGGTAAAGGCATGACAGACCTTGTTGCAACACATGAGGCTGTTCACCATTTTATGCAGAAGTTAATTCCCCAGGAAGATTATGATTTTCTTGTCGCCAAGTTTGGTTCTGAAGAAACTATCGTTGATATTGCAACGGAATATTATCTTAATAAGAAGGCAAAGGGCTTAACCGGTAAAGTTTTACAGACAATCAAAGAGTTTTGGAATAAGATTAAAAGACTTGTCGGTAAAGGTGATAGAGTAACAGAAATATTGTCTAAGATTGGTAAGGCTAAAGAAAGAATAGAAGGTCGTACTATTTCAAATGCTGTTATGTATAAGGCTGCTAATCCGGATGACAATGTAAAAGATATTGAGGCGACTAAAGAAGCCGACCCGAACAACGAAGAGAATATTCAGAGTGATGATAAAGAATTTGATTATGAACAAGCTGATAATTCTGAATCGTATGTTGCTCAATTAACAGGCCTTGATATTTTTCATCGTGAAGAAGGTCGTACTCTTTTACGTCTTTATGCAACTCGTTCTGAGGATTCTCAGGAATTTCGTGATTCTATTGAGAAATATATTACCCGGGAATTTCCAAAGAATGTGAAGAATATTGCAGTTGAAGGTGCAAAGCTAAAAGAATATGAAAACTGGTCACAGAGATATTGGGTAGTCAATAAGAGTTTGTTTTACAATGCTGTCGATGTTAATGGTCTTTCTGATATTAATAAGCGGATTGTATATAATTATGTTGATGGTGTAATTTCTCCTGATATGGAGAATATCAATCTTGTGACAAAAAAGAATTATCCTTTTATGACGACTCGTAGTTTCGTTGATGATGATGCGATTGCCGGAACAGCTATGAGACCATTGTATATTGATGATGATAGAGCTTTTAAAACCAGGCAAGCAATGTTTGGTGAAGCTCCGAGGTTGGTAGAGACTCGTATAGACCCGACTATTGTTAATCAGCAGATGACGCATCAAGACCCGAATAAGTTCTTTGTTCATATTATTGGCGATAAAGGTAAGATAGTAATGAGCCAGGTTCCGGGGTGGATACAAAATTATTCTACTCAGGAGCTCGTTGATTTGTATTCAGGTCTTGTAAAAGATGGTCGAATTACCCAGGAACAGCTTAATGGCCTTTTAAAAGAGATAAAAGATAAGAAGATTAAGAATGGTTATCACAAAGGATACGCCAGGATTCTTTTTATAGAGAGTATCAAATGGGAAGGATACCTTGCTGAAGAAGCAGATATAGCAGGGAACAAAGACCCGATAAGAGTCACAGCAGATAGACTTAAAATCGATTTCGCTGATGGCACAACTCCTTTTGGAATGGGTAGCAGTAAAGTAATGATTGCTCCGAGTGATGCTATTGTACGCTTTCCGAATGGGGTTGAAGTTCCGATGGCTACATATGATGGCTATCTTATTACATCAATGGATTTTTTCAATCGTCTTGGTAAAGCAACTGGGTATAGTGGAAGGCCGTTATCCATGGCTAAAACCTTTATACGCCATCGTGACGCTGATGGCAACTATATTGGTATGAAGATGCTTCAGATGAGTACGCTTGAAGGTATGGAGATATTTGATAAGAAAGGCAATCGGATTGCATACGAAGAAGGTGGTATGCTTTTTGATAATGTCGGTGATGAGTTTCATCTTCTCGGTACTGACAACGAAGATAAGATGACCCATGGTGCTTTTGGTAAAGAGAATTGGGGCAATATAGCTGAAGTTGATATTGCCGAGACTGATGTTCGGGTTAAGACATTAGAGTCTAAATATTCTAAACATGAACCAATAGCTTTCACACAATGGTATGAGCAATTATTTCATAATGGCTATCGTGAGAAGTATGAGGTTTTTGAAAAGGCGATACTCGAATATATGGATAGAGTGATGATTCCATACCAGACTTTATTGGGTGAGACTGTTCACGACCTTGAAAAACGAGCATCCCTAGTCAAGAAGAAATCTATCGAAGGTGTCTATTCTTCTGAATTACAACAGATAATAGATATGAGTGAAGATGGTCTTCTTTTACCATTACCAGGGTATCAGAACTTAATTGAAGGCTATATAAAGAACAGACTTATTGTTAATGGTGTTAACCAGATGAGAAAGTCTGGTGGTGGTACTGAACTCTTCT
>QMTT01000192.1 GCA_003663565.1 Thermoplasmata archaeon | reverse complement strand
GCCGAGGTTGATGAGATCACCGGAGAGCTCAAGGAGGCCGTGCTGGCCATCGAGCGGCACAACGCCGAGACGAAGGAGCTCCTGCTCGCGGTTCTCGACCGCCTCGATAAGCTCGTCGAGGCGAAGGAGTAAACTTTTTTTGTTCTTCTTCGCTATTTTTATTCGGTGGTGCCGATGAGCCTTGAGCTTATGCGGAAGTGGTTCAACTCGCTCCCGGAGTCGGAGAAAGACCTGCCGTTGCTCCACGTGGGCAACGCCTTCTACACGCCGAGGCAGGCGCTCTATGAGGTCGAGCGCGGCACGAAGATCGGCGAGCAACTGCAACGCCTCGTCGAGGAGGGGCGCTTTGGCACAGACCTCAACGCCCTCGCGAAGGCCCGGCTTCTGCAGGTTCTCGAAAAGACGCCCTACAAGATCGGCACGCTGACCGGCAAGGCGTACAGCCCGGAGGAGCTGGCGGAGATGCTCAAAAAGGGCGAGCTGACGCCGGAGCTGAAGCTCCTGATGGAGACTGAAATCGAGCTGGCGAAGCGCACCCTCGGGCTCGCGAAAAAGGTTGTGGGGGGTGAGTGAGGTGGACGCGCGGAGGCTCAAGCAGGTCGAGGCCTTCCTGAGGGCCGGCGACTACAACTCTGCTTTGCGGTGGCTCATGGCCGACCCGGAGCTCTACAACTACGTCGTCACGAGGATGATAAACGCCCTCCTCAGCTACCCGGGTGGCAAAATCAGCGACCTGAACGGGAACGTGTGGAACACTGCCGACCTCGCGATGGAACTCAGGCGCGGGCGCTGGTTGCCGGTGCACTTCAACTTCCTCCTCAGCGAGATCGACATGATCGAGCGCGAGCTGGGGGTGTGAGCGGTGCTCTACCTCCTCCCGAACAAGCGCGGCATCGAGGTGCCGGGCACGATCATGAAGCACCTCGCCCCGCTGATCGACCCGGAGGCAAAGATCCTCTTCGGCGACGAGGCCACAGCCGGGAACGCCCGGAAGGCCATAGCGGAGCTCGACCCGCCCTACGTGTTCACCACCGGGCACGGGATCCCCTGCGCCACGACCCTGCAGGACAACGAGCCCTTCGTGAGCCTGGCAATCCCGGAGATGAACCGCCAGGTCTGCGACCGCGAGCGGAACCTCGACCTGTGGAAGGGCCGCGTGATCCACCTGCACTCGTGCTGGTGCGGAAAACTGCTCGCCCCGGTGCTCGTCAGCCAGTTCGGCGCGTGGGCGGTGTTTGCCCACGACGACGAGTTCCTGTTCCTCCTGCCGCGGGACGGCAAGACGATAGACGTCATAGTCGCCGCGCCCTTCCTGGCCGAGTTCACGGTCGACATAGCGATGCTCGGCGGCAAGACAGCGGGGGAGGCGCAGGAGAGGCGCATGGAAGCCTACGACAAGTGGGTCGACTACTTCCTCAACGGGCCCGGCTCGAAGCTCGACGGCGCGGCCATGATCGTCAGGATCCTCCTCGCGGACAAGAAGATAAGCAAGCTCTACGGCGACGAGACGGCGACCGTTGTCGAGCAGGGGCAGGAGAAAGCCGTGAAGCTGAGCCTCCCGCTTGAGGTTGAGGGCGGCGAAAGCGTTTCGCCCGCGTTGCTCCTGATCCCGGTCGGTCTCCTCTTCCTCGCCGAGCGGGGGTGAAGGCCATGGTGGCGGAGCTGGCCATCCCTGTGGTCATACTGTCGGCGCTGTCGGCGAAAGGGGCTGTGCGGAGGGTCTTCGACGAGAACGCCCCGGTGGTCAGGCCGCCGGCCAAGGTGACGATCATCATCCCGGCGTGGAAGGAGCCGAAGGAGTTCGTCATGACGACGATAGCCTCGCTGAAGAACCAGAACGTGGTCAGGGCCTACCCAGAGATGTTCGAGTTCATCTTCGTGGACGGCGTGCCGTATGTGGACGAGATCAGGCCGCTGGTCGACAAGGTGTTGCACGCGCCCCGCGGGAAGCTGAAGGCCCGCGACCTGGCCACGAGGGAAGCGAGCGGCGACATCATCGTCTCGGTCGACGCGGACACCTACTACCCGCCCAACTGGCTCAACCTCGTGTTGCAGGAGTTCCACAAGCCCGGCGTTGTCGCGGTGACGACGAGCAAGTACTTTGGCGAGTTCGAGCCGGTTCTAAACCTGGCCAAGCCGCTGTACTTCGGCTCCCTTATGCTCGGCCGGGGCTCGGCCTACTGGAAGTGGGCCTACTACGCCGTCGGCGGCTTCGACACGAGCAAGGACAACGGTACAATAGAGGAGATCTGGCTCGAAGAGGAGTGGGGGTTCTGCCAGCGGCTCAAGCGCCTCGGCGAAGTGGTCTACGTGGACGCCCCGGTCATACACCTCGGCGAAGAGGCCCCGTGGAAGATGATGGCCGGTCGGGGGTTGAGGTCATGAAGCGCCGGAACACGGAGGCGCTGTTGAGGAGGATAAAGAAGCGCCTGGACAGGGCCCGGAAGAGCCTCCTCGTCGAGGACACGGCCTCGGCGCTGGAGGAGATCGACTGGGCCATCATCGAGCTTGAAGGCGAGGTCGAGCTCGCGGCCAAAGAGTAAAGTTTTTTTGGATGAACGACAAAAGTAGTAACGGTGGTGCCCGATGGTGAGTTACCGCTCATACAGGTGGATTGTGACGAGACCTCTGGTCGACGTGGTGGTCTTGAACGGCGATAGGGTCGACTCAGCCGGGTCGAGCGGTCAGATATACATCGGCGGGGCGAGGCACGTCGACGTGATGATAAGCGTCGGCACGAAGACCGGTTCGCCGAGCATACAGTTTCACCTCGACGTCATCGACGAGGTGAGCGGCGCTACTATAAGAACGTACGACGGCAACACGCTGAGTGACGCTGGTACGGACTACATAACGGTTGATGGCCTAACGCTCGGGACGGCGGTGCAGGTTAGGTGGGACGGAACCCTCGACGGTTCGAACTACTTTGACGGAGTTTACTGCAGAGTGGTTGCGAAGAGGTGATGGGGATGCCGGACTACACATTTAATAGGAGTATAACCGACTACGTTAAGGAGGGGAACCCGACCGAGGCCTACGACTACATCATCTTCAAGGACGGCGACTATGTGCTGGCAAAGAACGGGAGAACGGGGAAGATTGAATTCAAGGATATGGATGCTGTGGCAGTAATAAACAATGTACTTGACTCGAACACAGCAATAAAAATAGTCTCAGAACTAATACTTGATG
>QMTT01000191.1 GCA_003663565.1 Thermoplasmata archaeon | reverse complement strand
TCCTGGTCAGCCGTAACTTGTGTAAATGGCTACCCTTCCCTCCTCTCCTCTTCATTGGAGGGCTTTTGGGGGGACGGTGACTCTCCACATTCTCGCATTTTAGGATCCTGTGTCCATTCGGGCTTAATCTCTCCCCACATATCGGGCACAGGGAGGATGTTTGAGCGAGATCAACGAAAACAACCCTAATACCCTTTAGCTTGGCCTTGTACTCTATTATCGCTTGGAGCCTCCTGAAACCCCATCGATGGAGTCTTCCATTCACCTCCCTCGAATATCTTACGCTTTCTCTGAGTCCTCTCAGGTTTTCGAGTGCAATACCACCATATCTCTCCGCGATCTCGACAATTTTATTCGAGAGCTTGTGGTAGGGATTCCTCGCGTGGGAATTATCCAACCAGTCTTGAGAGTACTCCCCACCACCCCCCAGAACCTCATCCAAGACACCAAATAAGACAAGCCAAGAATAAATACTAAACATGAGACAGTCCCCCAGTTGAACCAAAACCACCACGATTCTTACATCCTAGATCTTCGACTTCTACGAGATTCGCTCTTTCTATTCTTACAAGAATTCCCTGTGCAATATATTCTCCTTTCTTTACTGTTATTTCTACATCAAAAGGATTAAAGACAATGAGTTTCACTTCATCATCTGGTCCACAATAGTCTTCGTCTATTACACCAACAGAGTTCGCAACTAAAAGTCTCTTCTTGATAAACAACGAACTTCTAGGAAATATAAGCAATGCATAACCTTTTGGAACCTTAACAATAACATTTAGGGGGATCAAAGCGTAACCTTTAGGAGGAACTACTACAGTTTCTCTAGATGCTAGATCAAATCCAACACTTCCCTCTGTGGCATATCTGGGTCCCGGACAACTCTTATCTACGATCTTAATTTTAAGCCTCAAGGAGCATCACCTCATATAATGATTTTAAAGAAGTATGCTAGCGTGAACACTATCACGTTTGAGAAAAGACCTCCAATAGTAAGACCTAGAACCGTTCTCCATCGATCTATGCCAAAGATATATGATGCCAAAGCTCCTGTCCAAACTCCCGTGCCAGGCAAAGGTACTGCAACTAAGACTATAAGGCCCAAAAGACCATATTTTTCTATATATGGCTTTGTTCGCCTTCGGATCCTCAGGAGATATCTGTCATATATTCTATACAAGGTTCTTAACGTCCTATACCTTGAATCCTTGAGGCTCATCATGACCATGTCAATGTAAGATATCAAAAAACCCAGAGCAAATGCTAGCATAATAATTGTCACAGAAGCAAGAATGAACACGAAAAATGGATTTAGGCCGACCCCTATGCCATACGCTATGGCATATCTTCCTTCTATGGTCGGCGTAAGGGAAAATAAAAACACTAGAAGCCAGTGTGTAGTATTCAATAATATCACCGCACTACACACTTATTATTACTCTTATTTCAGCTCTCTTTTCGTCTTCTTTCCCGTAAACCTCAATGTACCCTATTATTTCTCCACTTAGGTTATTGTACACTCCAAAAGTCCTACACTCGTTCTCTTTTTCTACCTTTATCATAAGTTCGTCAGCTCCGGCTTCAGACCCCATAACGTCACTTAGAGCATCGAGTATTGCATTAAGTGCTCTCTTATAAAGCTCTGAACTTTCCCATGGAGACTCAACGATTACCTTAAATTCCAATGGCAAAATCCTCACCTTTCCCTTAAGATGACCTTGAATATATATAGTAGATACTGATTTTAGGTCTTTGTATGCGCATCATACTAACGCATCATGCAAGGCAGAGAGTAATCAAGAGACTTATAAAAAGGAAAAACCCACCAGTGACGAAAATATACGAAAGTATAAGAGACTTCTTAAAGGGTGCAAGAGCAATAGAGATACCATATGGAAGGGGTAAAAACATACTATTCACAGATGGGGAATACACATTAGTTTGCGCTGTTCTTAAAAACGTAAAAAAGCTTAGCAAAAAGGAAATACTTGAAGAAGTTAAAGGTTTCCCATTTTACAGACTTGAAGCTCACATATTAGATTTTGTTGGAGAATACGTGAAAAAACAAGTCATAAAGCATCTTGAAACGATCCCAGAGGGAGAGTATTGGTTCTTCATGAACATCGAAAAGGACATCCTTTATGTCGGTCATGAGGAGCCTCTCCTAGCGGTGACCTTTAGGCCTGCAAAATCTTGGGAAAGAACAAAACCTGTTGTATGGGCAATGTCGATATACAAGGAGTTCGCTGATATGATATTTAGTGGCGAAAAAAGATGGGAACTTAGAAAAAGTATACCAAGGGATTTAAAGCCTGGAGACATAGTATATGTTTATGTCCCTAGACCTGTTAGAGCATATGTTGGCTATTTCACAGTCGGTAGCATAATAAGGGATCATCCCGAAAGACTTTGGAGTCGCATAGGTCACGAAAGTGGTGTAGACAAGGAGTCCTTTGAGGCTTACTTCAACGGATACAATATGGGAATAGCAATAGAAGTTAAGGAACCAGAACTCTTTGATAGTAAAGTCGATCTAGATACTCTTAGGTCGTACCTCTTGGAAGAACATCATTATTCTATAACACCACAGAACGTTATGAGGCTAAAGGAGGATATCGTGAACATAATAGGGTATCTTGCCTCAAAGCCTGCTAGTCATTTAATAGTAGAATACGATAAGAAAGACCTATGATCACTGCATTTTAGGTTGAGGGTTTACGATGTCTAAAGGTCTTTTCATTGTGTTTGAGGGAATAGATGGTTCTGGGAAGACAACAGTATGTAGAATGCTAGAGAAGAAGCTTAAATCCTTGGGATTTAATGTCTTTTTTACTAGTGAGCCAACAAATATGGAATATGGCAAAATCCTAAGAAGAAAGCTAAAAAGTGGTATGGATCCCATAGAAGCTGTCCTTCTTTTTGCTCTGGACCGATATAATCATGTAAAGATCATAAGAGAATATCTAAAAAAAGGATACATTGTAATATGCGACAGATATTATTACTCATCATTAGCCTATCAGGGAGCATTGCTTGGCAAGGACATGATGTCTTACATTGAAAGCATACATAGACCATTCATACTTAAGCCAGATCTTGTTTTTCTTCTAGACGTATTACCAGAAATAGGACTATCCCGAGTCAGAAAACTCAGAGAAGGCTGTGCAGAGATCTATGAAGAATTGAAAC
>QMTT01000190.1 GCA_003663565.1 Thermoplasmata archaeon | reverse complement strand
TTTTTCTAATCCCAATGGAGTCCTTGTACCCTTTATTATCGACCGCGCATACGAAGGATCATCTAGCGCAAGTGTGACTGTGAATCCCCTGATGTCTATTATTATAGCTCCCACTTTTTTCGCAAGCTCTTCTGCAAGCTCAAATCTGTCCTTCTCAAGTCTAGCTCCTTTTTGAAACTTCACCTTTATCATCCCATACTTCTTTAGGAGTATTTTGAGATCCCTAACTGTAGTTTCTTTTATACCTTCTTTTCCAATATTATAGACATCCTTCATCTGCGATGATATTGATCTTAACTTATAGTAGTCCTTCTTTGAAATTTTATATGACCACGATTTTCTTTCTTCCATCTTTATCACCACACATGATGTTCTTAAAATTATAACATGTCCTATAAAGCTTTGTCATGAAAACAAGAGTCTAACGTTCTAGTGTAATTATTTTCCAAAAAGTCTACTGACATGACTAGAAAGTTCTCTTTCTATTTGTTTCTCGTTTTCTGTAAACTTATTAAGTGCTTTCCTATCAAACATGATTACAAGAAAGAACAAAGGATGAAACATCACAGCAATAGAATAATCTTTCTCAGAGTAGTGCATGTTAACTACAACTGAGTACATGTGAACACTTCCCAGAAACTTCTTAAACGATTTATACGCTGTGGTATAAACATAGGACATAGTAGCAGAGACTACCTGCTTATGTAATGCCTCATTGTTCGAATTCCCAAAAACTTCATATCCTTCCCTAGTAACCAGAACCCAAAGCGTAAGTGCATCTCCAAATATGCTCCTAAGGAAAGCATCCATTGATTCTCTCACGCTGTCTACTAGTGTTCTGTCCACCAAGACACGTCACCCTTTGATGCTTTTATTAGAAGTTCAAGGTAACTCTCTCGTATTGTTTTGGTACAGCCAAGCTTTTTTATGTAATTTAATACCCTTCTCACATTCTCCTCAGAATATTCCCCTAATATTTCAACCTCAATGAAGTATCCAAGATATACTCTTTTTCCATTTATAATCCCTGAGACATTATCTAAGTATATTCTCATTCCAAAGTCTCCTATATAAATTTCCCTTATTTTCTCTATAATGCCAACAAGCTTAAAGTCTAGCTTTTCAAATAAGATCATTACAGACTCAACAGGCACATTATTAGACAATTTTATGTTAATTTCCTCTCTGGTCTTTGTTCTGAAGTCTATCTTTGGACCTTTATATGTTATTTCAATCTCCTTCTTACCATCCGGGCCTTCTGAGAGTCTTACCCTTAGAGCTTCATCCGTCTTAGAGAAATCCCTAACTGGTGAGTTGAAATAGTAATCAACTTCTTTCACAATCTCCTTGGGCTTTCCCAAAAGGGTTCTTATAATACTAACATCTTCTTCGTCAATCTTACACTTTACTTCTATCTCAATGTTGCGAATAAATATAACCTCCTTTAAATTTCGACCTCTATTCCATAAACCTTTTCTGGCGTTTCTTTGTGCACTTTGTAAACCATATCTTCGTCTATAAAGCCTGACTCGTACAACGAATACGTTTTCCTTGGAACGGTCCTTGGTCCTAAGACACTACCAGGTCTTTTAGGATCATCGAGATAATCCGTTTCCATCATAAAGCCGTTTTTAGCGTTAGAGGATCTTAACTTACTGAACGCTTCCCTAAGAGCGAGATCCATAGATATTACTGAAGGTGTAATTCCGTGATTTTCTTCCAGGTGAATAGCAGGAGGTGAAAAGTGTTTTACAACCTTGTAAAGATCTAAACCAACCCTTTTTGCCATAAGTGCTATTTCTTTAAAGACCTTTGGCGTAGCAGTTTCTGTGTGTAAAACTACAGGACAATCTAAATCCTTAGCTTTTTCCATAGCATATTCCATGATCCTATTAGAAGCGTTCCACACGGTTCTTGATACAGGGTAATGAGGCCTTCCAACTTCACCAATACCTACAGCAAGACCCTTTTCTACGTACTTCGAGGCAAGATCTATAGCCTTTTTCATAAGCTCTTCAGCATTCTCTAATGCCTTTCCGTACTTTATGTTCTCTGTAAGATCTGCTGGATGTGGACCTAAAACCACGAATATTTTCACATTAGTTTTTTCCATAGCTTCCTTTGCGAGTCTAATTGTTGTTTCGTAGATCAGCTCGTAACTCCTTAAGTTTTTGTATGGATATGATAGATACGGCTTATTGACGAGAATTATGTGTGTTCCTCCGGATCTCTCAAACTCTGCAACAGCTTTCCAACGTTTACCTCTAGGATCCAAGTGAAAATGGTCATCAAGTATTGGAAATATTTTCTTCCTCATGACTTATACTTAATTAGACCTAGGCTTTCAAGTTTTTCCTTTATGGCATCAACAGCTCTCTTGACATCTTCAGTCGTTTTTGCACCTGCAATCACAAGTTTGCCAGATCCAAATACCAAAATTGCCACCTTTGGATCGTCCATTCTGTATACTAGTCCTGGGAACTGCTCAGGGTCATATTCAACGTTCTCAGGCCCAAACTTTATTGCAACTTCAGAGAGATCAAGTTCTCCTTCAAGATCCACAGATGCCACTATGTTCTGAATCTCTACTTTTGGGGGTTCAAGTAGTTTAAAGCCTAAGTCCTTAAGGATCTTTCTCAGCTCTTCAACTGTTTTCATTATATCCTCTTCGCTTTTGCCTCCTGTGCATACGACCTTACCACTTCTGAAGAGTAAAGCCACAGTTCCTATATTTTCAAACCTTAGGACAAGTCCTGGAAACTGTTCAGGTTCATATTCAACATTTTCAAGGCTTTCCGCTACCTTATCAAGATCTAACTCTGTTGCCACAATTGCGGAAGCAACAACATTTTGAATTTCATACTTGACCATCTTCCTATCCTCCTCACTTTCTGAAGTTGACCACTCACTTAAGTATTATATAAATAAAGGTATATAAATACGACCACCGGCATCAACAAGACTTTAATACACTATTCCCTTTGGTATCCGTTCTGGGTATCCATTACTTTTTGGAGCACGCGAGACTATCGTAGCGGAGGACCTTCCCTCCTCTGGCTTCATTGGAGGGCTTTCGGGAGCACGCGAGCCCCACGTCCTCGCGGCTTTAGCGATCCTCATTCGGGCTTGGGATCCCACATATTAGGGATCGGCACATTATAATGAGATAAGCCCTAAGAATGTTTAAAATTGTGGAAAGTGAAAGGTGG
>QMTT01000189.1 GCA_003663565.1 Thermoplasmata archaeon | reverse complement strand
TCCTGTGGGATTTAAAGACGGAAAGTCGTATGTACTTGTATATGACGGCAAGGGCTTTGGTAGGATCGTTCGGGTAAAAGAAGGCGTATTAGAAGAAGTTATAAGGGAAGAGTTCCACCCGAAAAGTCCAATAGAGGGCGCTGTAGTGGCTGGGAATAAGTTGTACGTGAACTATCTTGTTGACGCTTCTAGCAGGATCACGATATTTGATCTGTCAGGTAATCCAAGAGAGGAAATAGCATTCGAGGAACCTTCTACTGTGAGAACCCTAATAGAGCACAAAGGACAAGTTTATGCAATTATTGAAAGTTTTAGGAGACCCTCTGCTCTTTATGAGATTACGGATGGCTCCCTTAGGATGGTATTCGGAGAGAAAGAGGGTCTTGAATGGCTAAACGTTGAGGAGAGCTTCGTGACATCCTCAGATGGCACTAGAATTCACTATTTTGTCATCAAGAGCAAAAACCAGAACACAGATGTTGCGATTGTTTACGGTTATGGAGGATTTGGACTTGCGATCACCCCCAGATTTCTTGGACATGTGGCCCCGTTCCTCGAGGATGGTGGAGTGTACGTTGTTTCAAACCTAAGGGGAGGGAAAGAATACGGTGAAGAATGGCATAAAATGGGTATGAGAGAGAACAAGCAAAATGTCTTTGAGGACTTCAAGGCAGTAATCAAATACTTCAAGGAAATCGGATTCAAGACAGTTGCATGGGGAAGAAGTAATGGTGGCCTTCTTGTCTCTGCGGTACTCACACAGAATCCGGAACTCTTGGATGTTGCTCTCATAGGATATCCAGTAATTGATATGCTGAGATTTCACAAGCTCTACATTGGCCATCTCTGGACAACAGAGTACGGTAATCCTGACGATCCTAAAGACAGGGAGTTTCTCTTGAAGTATTCTCCATATCACAATGTGAAAGAACACGTGAAGTATCCATGCACTCTTGTATACACTGGTCTTCATGACGATCGTGTTCATCCAGGACATGCCTTTAAATTCGTTGCAAGACTTAAGGAGGTAGGAGCTCCTGTGTACATGAGAGTTGAGACAGAAAGTGGGCATATGGGAAGTTCTCCAAGGATCAGAATAAGGGAGCTTGCGGACATATTAGCCTTTGTCTATAATGTTTTGGGATTAGAGACCGGAAAATAGAAACGACGTACATTTAACTCGTAAAAATAATAAAGAGGGAGATTAATCCTTTTCCTCGGATTTTTCTCTTAAAATTTCTTCTATAGGGAACCCCTTTTCACCTTTTATGAGCTTCCTTACAAAGAACTCCACAATTAGCTTATATCTCTTAGCTCTGTGCTTCGGTGACCCTCTTAGGCTATGTCCATGTGCACCTCTCTTGAATATGGCAATATATGCCTCCTTTCCGAGTGCCTTTAGTACGTGGTAGAACATTACTGACTGATCTAGGGGGCATCTGTAGTCCTCAAGACTGTGAATTATTAGTATTGGTGCCTTAACGTTCCTTGCATAGAATATGGGACTGAGTCTCCTGTAGTTCTCATTTTCAAGTGGATTATCCCCTATTACTTCTCTGTCAAACCATAAACCTATGTCTGAAAACGCATAGCTTGTAAACCAGTAGCTTATACCGTTTTCACTTACACCTGCTTTGAACATGTCACTTTGTGTGAGTGCCCAATTCGTCATGAAACCTCCATAACTTATTCCTGTAATCCCTATACGTTCTGGATCTTCTTGTTGTTCGTACTTTATGATCTCTTTTGCGCCATTGACTATATCCTGAAAATCTTCAAGTCCAGTCCTGTCAAGGACTCTTAATGCAAAGTCCTCGCTATATCCGTTACTTCCTCTTGGGTTCGTGAAGACAATATAGAAGCCCCTGTCTGCAAGGAGTTGCATTTCATATCTAAACCTGTAACCGTACATTCCCTTAGGCCCACCATGTACAAATACTATGACCGGAGCCTTCTCACCTTCTTTTACGTCAGGCTTAATGTACCATCCATCTATCTCAAGGTCAAGGCTTTTGTACCTAAAGTGTCTTATTGGTCTTACTTTAAGCTTCTTCAGTATGAGACCATTGTAATCTGTAAGTTGAATGACGTCTCCATTCTTCCACAAATAGACCTCTGGAAGTCTTGTATCGCTTTCCTTTATAAGAGCTACCACGTCGTTATTGCTCACGTCGAAGTATGTTACCCAACAAGGTTCATCAATGATACTGACAAGTTCTTCCCCCTTTAGCCTTTCAAGGGTTATCTTACCTTCCTTATAGCTACTAAAGTATATTACACCAGATTGCGTTATCTTGCCATTGGCATTTTCATATCCATACTTTTCAGTAAGAGGGATTACTTCTCTAAAATCCCACAGATATAAAAAGTCATGTTCACTTCTCTTTACCTTCTTTGGTTTTCCATAAAGCAATACATGCCTCCCATTGGAGTCTACTGGTATGAAAGACACTCTCTCGAGAATCTTTTCGGAAGAGCCTTGAGAATGCAAATATATATCGTAGAATTTAAAGTCCAAAACGTTGTTATGAGGGCTTGCATAAAGCACTTTGTTCCCATACCATATTGCATCAGAGAACTTGTATGCTTCAATTTCCTCTAAAATTTCCTCTCCTTCGGTGTCATATATCCAAAAGAGTGTTTTTTCACCACTGAAGAAGCCAAAACTATCAAACCATACAGGAACATCCTGTTCAAATATTAGGTCCTCGTCCTCAAGTCTTTTCCTCGTTTTTATGAGTATCCTTCTGTTGTCATCATTCCAAAGGATCTTGTCTATTGACTTTGCCTCAAGAAGCTTTTTCGAGCTTAGTGTCCTTATATCAGCAAGCCATAGCTCTTGAATTGATCTCCTTTCGTTCTCCTTTGCTCTGATGTAGATTATCTTGTCTCCCTTTGGAGAAATAGTTGGCATAAATGCGTCCTCTATAAACCTCTTCTCTTTAGTATTAATGTCTTCTATGACTATTGTCCTCTCGTACTTGTTCTTCCGCATGTTCACCTTTGTTAGTACATACGCAACGTACCTTCCATCGCGAGAAATCGTGACGTTATCCACATAAGCGAACTTCGAGAACGTGTTTTCATCCCAAGATATTTCACTCAAAAGTGTCACCTCCTTTGCGGGTGGAAGCCTCGCCCTTTAATGCAGGGAGGAAAGCCCGCATAAAGTTTTTGATACTTCCTGTCATATTATGCCACAGAGGGTGC
>QMTT01000188.1 GCA_003663565.1 Thermoplasmata archaeon | reverse complement strand
TAAGGGGTGCTGGCCCACCCCGCGTATATCCAATGAGGAGCAAGGCCGAGGACATACGCAAACCTCCCCGCAAAGAATCCTCGCACTTCAGTGTGGGGAGGAGGTCAAAAATATAAGAGATTGAAACAGGACAAGTAGCATAAGTTTGTTGGATGCTACTATATAGTGGTATGTCTATTCCACTTGTTTTTACATTTCAAGCAAGATAAGTAACTCTTAGGATTACTGCCAGAAAAAACAGAGATGAAAGGATGAAAAGGGAACCGTAATATTAAATTGGCAAATACAGACAAAGCGCTTATCAAGATACCTCATGCTAACGGTTACCTCATAGCGTTGAGAGGTACGGAAAGACACAGATTGATACGTAAAGCTACAGCCTAAGGTTTCTGCCATCACTTGCCATAATTTTGACTTCACCTAATGAAAAGACCATTACAGGCACATTAAAAGACATTCCCCCATATTTTCTTCATATCCTTTGAGTTATCCTATTACATGCATAAGCATGATACAGAAGCGCTGTCGTCCATAATCATCACAGCTCTTCGCGATGAAAGAGATATAAAGGATCTTCTTGAAGGGTTAAAATCACGGTTAAGAAATAGTTAAAGATCTTAAGTATGAGATAGTGTCTTACACTAGAGTATTCAAAATTCGAGTCCCTCATAGAGACCTTAGAAAAAACGTTTGGTATTGGTGTTGCCTCACTAAACCTTACAAAGAGACTTCTTAGCTCGTTGAGGGAGTTATAGTATAAGACTTCCATAATACACTTGCCCTTACCAAACATTTTCTCGAAGAAGTCTTTAGAGACGATAGCAAGAGTACATCCAGATGAAGATTCTAGGAAAGAGCGTAGCGGGGCCTTTATATGTCGTTCCCACTCTTCAGGACGTGGGGAGTACCATTACACAGAACTCTACTCACATTCAAGAGGTACACAGATGTTGGGCTAAGGTTTTCGATTTCTATTTGTATAGGTTCTTTGCCCTGTTCTTCTGGAGCATATACAGCGAGTAATGGTTCATTACGTGCCTTGTTGGGCCAGTGTTGCCTATATGCTAGCTCAAACTAAAAGATGGTTACAAGAGCTAGTAGGGCCTCAAAAGGCTTATTTAAGTATGATCCTAGGCTGATGATTGCAATAATGGGGGCTAGTCTTATGATAAGCTCTGCGACTACTTTGTAGAAGCCCTTTAGAACACTATTCACTTGTAGAAGGCTATTTTAGAAGCCCAGATCCTTTAAGGTGTCCTCCAGCCTTGGGAGTAACTCTTTAAGTTTTGTGCTAAGTTTTTGGATCCTCTCTTCATTGTATTTCTCAGATTCCTTCGCCCTCCTCTAAGAACTTAGAAATCAATTTCTCATCGAGCTTTTTCCCATATTTGTATGCGTATGCTACAGACTTTACCATCATTGCGTTTTAGGACTCTCTTCGCTACCATAGGCTCTCCTATAGAGCTCATGTCCGTAATTAAGAAGGCAACAGCAGCCTCCCAGCTTACTTCTAGGGTGGCTATAATATATTCTATTATTAGCCTCAAGACTCTACCTATTCTTTCATCCCCCATCTTCGGAAAATTCTTGACGTCCACGCATAACCTCTCCAACAACTTCTTAAGTAACTCATCATAAAGCTCTTCCAGTAGAGCCCCTTTCAGTACACACTCCTCACAAAGCCTCGAGAGCTCGCTCACGAGTATATCAGAGAGCCCATCCAAGACGTGATGTAAAACGTAGTAAACAATCCCCTTCCCGCCCCACCCTTCCACCACATACTTGAAATGCTCGCGCAAAACCCTAGGATCATATCTACCAGCATCGTGCCCCTCACTTAAGATACGATATCTGCTAGTAGAGAATAGCTCTTTGTTTGTCATTTAATTTCAAAAAATAAAAGGAAAATCAGACAACAAGGGAATCTATATCTCTAGGAACCTTTGTCAGGACTTTCTTGCCATCATCTGTTACTACAACGGTATCCGAGTGTCTAAATCCTCCTACTTTAGGTATGTAAAAGCCCGGTTCTACACTTACTACCATTCCCGGAAGAAGTTTCTGTTCGGAATCAAACCTGAGGTATGGGCCTTCATGGCTTGAAAGGCCTAAGCCATGTCCTGTCCTATGTATGAAATACTGTTCATAACCTGCTTCACTTATAACGCTTCTTGCAGCGTGATCCACTTGGGAACATGTCACTCCGGGCTTTATGCTCTCTATAGCCTTCTTCTGAGCTTCCAGCATAACTTCAAACATCTCAGCATATTCCTTAGAAACTTTCCTAACAAAGTACGTCCTCTCGGACTCGGCCCTATATCCAAGAAGCCCTACCTGTCTACTGTGTATTATAACGTCTCCTTCTTTGACCTTTCTTGAGATGGAGAACACATGTGGCATAGACGTTCTTTCAGGTCCTGAAGGGCTCATAACAAAGAGATCAACCCTAGCTCCAGGATGCTTAGATGCGGCGGCTTCGAGAATCGCTTTAGTTCCTATTGCATCAATTTCAAGTTCCGTCATCCCAGGTCTTGTGTTCATTATGCTTTCCTTAACTCCTATATCTGCAAGTTCAGCAGCCTTTTCTATGAGTTCTATTTCCTCCTTATCCTTTATGAGTCTCATCTCTGCTATCTTTTCTCCTACGTCTTTTATTGAGAACTTCTTAGAGAGTGCTTCAGCAAGAGAGTGCGGGATTTTACTCACTTCAACTCCAAGATTTCTGACACTATGTTTCTCTAGAATATTATTGAGGATTTTAATGGGATCTTTAGGGAATTCTTCCCCTAATGGATGTTCGTAGTATACGTGGATGTTATCCACGATTGCTTCCTCTTTTGCATGTTCTTCTTCAAGGGCCGGGACAATAATGTCAGTATTCTCTCCTGTTATAATTGTCATTATAGGCCTACTGTAAATTATAGCGTAAAAGCCCGTAAGATAGTATTGGTTTAGAGGATCTATTATCAAAGATGCGTCTATGTCCCTACTTTCCATATACTCTCTTAGTGCCTCAACTCTCTTTAATACGTTCATATTCATCACTTAGAGATCTATTCACCCTTATATGTCGCATAGGAGACTATTATAAGTACTATGATCGCAAGTGGTGCCGCCACTAACACGCTTCCAATGCCATATGGTTTTTTCAGAACTTCCCATATAATAGTCACTATTGCACCAGTTAGCATTGAGGCTATTCCACCTGCTGGGGTTGCTCTCT
>QMTT01000187.1 GCA_003663565.1 Thermoplasmata archaeon | reverse complement strand
TCACATAAACGAACTTCTTCCTCAGCCTTGGTTTCTGGGCTCTCTTTCCCCTCTTAAGCTTTCGCTTGTATGATTTCACGAGGCCCTGCATCTGGTTTATTGCAGAGTCCACGTAGTGCGCCGCGTAATTCCACTCCTCTAAAAGCTTATCGCGCAATTGTCTCCTCTCTTTGCTCGTGAATTTTTCAGCCTTTAAGATTTCCTCCAAGACATTCTTTGCCAGTTCGTGATATTCCTCAATGAATTTCAGAACAAGAATCCCCTGAAGACGCTACTATGAGTCCCTCCGATATCCTTGAACCCGTGCTCTTAATTTTTAAATGTTTTGTCCCCCGATGACATGCAAAATGCTCACAAAGAAAAGAACAGTTTCATAAGGCGAAAAGTTCTATAAAATGTTAGCTTGACAGTAAGTATCCATCCACAAGGTAACGTTTATCTAATACTTATAGTAACATTAAATAATTACTCTCATACTCCTCTACTTGAGCAGAGAACCCTCAAAGGGGTGTAAGTTCGTGGTACATTTAGCAAAAAAAGCTGTTTCAATTGCCATAGTGGCACTTATTATAATATCCTCTTTGACAATACTATTAAAGGCAGAAAACGAAGAGCCCTTGTATGTGGCAATAATATGGCACCAACACCAACCATTCTACGAGAACTTCGAGGGCTATTCATTTATGCCCTGGGTAAGACTTCACGCAGCAAAAGATTACTTTAAGATGGCATGGTTGTCAGAGCTTTATCCAAACATTCATACGACCATAGATCTTACAGGGTCTCTCCTCATACAGCTTCAAGACCTAATGCAAGGAAAGGCCCTCGATCAAAGATACTTAATCTCAAGAAAGATAGCAGAGGGCACACCACTTACTGTTGAAGAGAAATGGCTAATGCTTCAAACTCCAGGAGGATTCTTCGATATAAACTGGAACAATATCGTCTATAAGTACGCAAGATACTTAGAACTAAAGGAAAAAAGAGACCAGGCATTCAAGCTCTACGGAGCCTTGCCTGGGATTAGCAAAATAGAGAATATCACTAGTTACTTTACAGATCAAGATTACGTAGATCTTGCAGCGATGTTTAATTTGTATTGGATGAGTCCACTTGTAGTCCAGAAAATATATCCAGAACTTTGGGAGATTTGGGATAAGGGTAAGTATAGATCTGATGACCCAAACTATAAGCCGTTCACTAGAGAAGAGCTTGCAAAGATACTTAACGCTCACATAGATCAAGTGTTCAGAACCATAGACGAACACAAAAAGCTTCAAGACATGGGCATAATTGAGGTTATTACGACTCCATATACACATCCTTTAAGCCCTCTTCTTGTAGATTTTGGTTGGGAGGATGACCTAAGATTACATGTCGAGAAAGGCATAGAGATCTACAAAGAGCTCTTTGGAGTATACCCCTACGGAATGTGGCCACCAGAAGAAGCTTTGAACGAAAAAGTCCTAAAGATATTCAGTGAGTATAACATCGTGTGGACAGTTACTGATCCCAGAGTAGCTGCATATGCTGATTCCTCCTTCTTAATAGGAGGGACACCTAATTACGAGAAGATAACGCTTCCATACTATGTGGATCTTGGAAATGGCAAAAAGATCTATGTCTTCTTTAGAGACTGGGTACTATCAGATAAAGTCAGTTTTCAATACTCAGGATGGAACCCTGATACTGCTGTCGAGGACTTCATAGATACTATACTTTCCATAAGAGACCAAGTAGGTGGTGGAAGAATACTAGTAATTGCCCTTGACGGAGAAAACGCATGGGAACACTACCCCAATGACGCTACAGAGTTTCTAACAAAGCTCTATGAAAGGCTTTCAGAACTCCAGAGCCAGGGACTCATAAAGACTGTTACTATAACGGAATATCTAGAGAAATATGGTGGCAAGGAAAAAGCGGTCGAGTTTCCAACAGCAAATGTAAAAGTCCTTGATCTTGCCAATAAGGACATATCTATGATCGGTAGCTACGAAAACCTTCCGTATAAAGTCATACTGCAAAAGTTCCCAGAGGGTTCTTGGGCAGGAGGAGACCTAAGCACATGGATAGGAGAACCTCAGGAGAATAAAGGATGGATGTATTTAAAGTGGACGAGAGATGTTCTCTACGAATACATCTCATCCAAAGGTTGGTCGTGGATGAATCCAGATGAATGGGATGAGAACTCTCAAAGAGCCCTAGAGGCCCTTCTAAGAGCAGAAGGTTCAGACTGGTTTTGGTGGTATGGCAGTGATCAGGACTCAGGTAATGACAAAGGATTCGACAGTTTATTCAAGTATTACTTAAGGAGCGTATTTGAGTGCCTAGGATTAAAGCCTCCAGAATACACCCTCACAGAATTCTTCCCAGATGGTAGTCCATATGGATTTACACAGCCACTAAGACAGGAAAGTGGTCCTGTAACTCCAAAAATGGATGGAAACATAGAAAGCGATGAATGGAGTAATGCCACTGCATATCTCTGTGCAAAACCAATTGATAAGTTATTCTTAGGAGCCGATGAAAACGCGTTATATGTAGGCGTGATGTTCTCTGAAAGACTTGATAATTACGATGTCATAATTGATATATCAAAGAAGATACCAGAAAAATCAAATCTATTAGACTACATGAGGCTTTCAGCTGGGTTCGCTGTTGAGTACTCCATCTTTAATGAGAAGATTTACAAGGCATCAACGCAAGGAAGTCCTGGAGATTATGGCAATTATACAGAGTCATGGAATAACGTGGGTTTTATAGAAATCTTTAAGACAAACAGTGGATTCGAAGCGAAAATACCCTATGAGAGTATCGGAATATCCGGAAAAACAGAAATCTATGTCAGAGTCTTTGTGAAGGTAGAAAACGATGTATATGCCATTCCTCCTGAATATCCAGCTAAGACATTCTCTAAAACTCCAACATCCGCTACACCAGTGTTCGTATACGAAGACCCAGAAGGTGACGACCACGGTCCGGGAACATACACTTATCCAAAGAACAACGTCTTTGTCAGTGGAGCATTTGACCTCCTAAGGTTTGAAGTGTATGACCTAGGAGACTCCATAGAGTTTGCGTTCAAGTTCAAAGAACTTGGAGATAATCCATGGAATGGACCAAATGGGTTTTCACTTCAAATAATAGAGGTATACATTGACACACTAGAAGGAGAAGGATCAACATGGGCATCTACAGGAAGCAACGTTGAAATTGCAGAACAAGACGCATGGGAAATCGCCATAAGAGTCGCAG
>QMTT01000186.1 GCA_003663565.1 Thermoplasmata archaeon | reverse complement strand
CACTATCCTCTTGCCTCTGATGGCTATTTTGCCGTCATCGAGGCAGTTCACTTAATATTCTATCCTTTCATCATTTAAATGTTTTCATGATTACCGAAAATACCAAATGTACTTATTTAACGAAATACGAAATAGTCTTCTTAAAGTAAGTATAAAAATTATAGTAACAGTTTATATAAGGTGCTTATTTATATTTCCCAGATCTTCTGGGGGCATAGTCATGGAACCTGTTGGCGATACAGAGAAGGACTTGTTCAGAAAATCGTTTTGGCTTATGATAGGCACTCTTTACATGAATGTCATCTCGTTCCTTTTCTGGATCATCGCGTCCAGGTTTTCCACGACGGAAGATGTTGGATATGCCACTACAGCATTCTCGCTTCTTATGATGCTTTCAGGAGCTTTAACGTTAGGAACAGATATTTCTATTCTCAAATATGGCTCATCAAAACTGAAGGATGAAATCTTTTCAGCATCTCTCATGATAACTGGTATTACAACAGTAGTTACGTCTCTTATGCTTTTAATTTGGCAAGGTAGGGGACTATACGGCGATGAGTATAGAATATATATACTTATTCTTGCGGGAGTATACCCCCTGTTCATCCTAGGAAATTTCCTCTCAATGGCATTAATAGGGGCCGGAGAGAGCGAAAAGGTCACAATAATTAGAATCATTACAAGCACACTAAAGATCGTTGTGGTTGTTCTTTCCGCGTTTGTGATAGGAGTCATAAATGGGGTAATAATACTGCTCTCTGTCTCGATACCTGCAGCTTTTGGTACAATCCTTGCTGTAGTTTATGTAAGAGGTGTATACACGTTCAAAATGGAGTCAAAAGCATATATTTCTGAAGCCTTAAGAGTTGGCATATCTAATTTACCTCAGAAGATCTTTGGAGTGATAATAAGCAATCTTGGGACAATCCTCTTGGCGTTCTTTACTAGTGACCCGGCACTTGTCGGTATGACATATATTTCTCTCATGATCATGCTTGCAATATCAGGATTTGCTGGAGTATTCTCCACAATAGCATTACCACAGTCTGTTGCTAAGAACTCCGAAGTCTATGTTCATAGCTTGAGATATGGTCTTCTTGTGACAGGAGCACTCGCAGCTCCAGTAGGTGCTGCTTCATGGTGGATTCTGAGTATAATAAAGCCTGAGATGTCATATGTATGGAAGACATTGACTATTTTGATGCCAGTTGCACTCCTAATAACATCTGTCGCCAATGTAATAACAGAGCTGAATTATAAGAGTAAAAACAAGGAAATAGCACTCTTAGGAATTTCAATGATATTATCACTGTTCACACTTCTTTATGTATTCACAAGACTTGAAGTTACTCGTGACATAAGCATAGCCCTATCACTTGCCCTGACGTATATTATAGCTTTAGTATATACGGTATTTGTTTTAAAGATATCTTGGTTTCTTAGAAACCTGTTCGTCGCTCTCTTAGGAGCAATTCTTGGCATAATAACTGGGCTTATAGTATCTTACCATGCCCACCCAATACTCGGAGGATTGTTAGCATTTTCACTTTTCATCTTGCTTTATTCTATAGTGTTCAAGATAGTGAGTATAAGAGAAGTAATAGCCCTAGTAAAGAGTATCCTTGCAGTATAACATTTCCTTGAGAGTATATTCACTGTCGCTGGAGATGACTTTTAGATGACCCCATTAGGTGCTTACGCACTTGCGATCTACATGAAGCTAATGAAACTCTTGAGATTTCAGAGAGAATACGAAATAGAAGGAATAAGGATTGTAGTGTACGGTGGAGTCTTTGATCCAAAGTTCTCCATTTCGACATTAGCCCTCATGAAGAACTTGAAGTTTCGAGGAAAAAGGGTTCTCGAGATAGGATGTGGCACGGGGATAATATCCATATTTCTTGAAAAAATGGGAAATTATGTCGTGGCAACTGAAATAGACGAAGAAGCAGCGTTCTGTGCGCTGATGAACGCAAGAAAGAATGGTTCTAAGATAGATATAATCATAACGGATCTCGCAAGAGGGATAAAGGGTCCATTTGACGTTGTAGTCTCAAATCCACCATATTTTAAGGGTCCTGAAAGGCTCTCCAGAGCAATATTCTCTCAGAGCTCACCATACGAAGCCTTGGTAAAAGAGGCCAGGAGACTTAATGCTGAAAAACTTTATACGACAGTCTCAAACAGGTCTCAGTATTTTGAGAATGTCATGAAGTTTTCCCCAAGATTTTTAGATAAAGTTAAATTACCCAGAGAAGAGATATATGTCCTAGAGATTGATATCCGCTCATGATCAAAAGATCACGTAAAACGTCTGCTTTCAGGATGGGGAACTAAATGACGCTCAGGAAAAGGATTCCTCTCTCAGTGTTCATGGTCACTTTATTAGTAGTAGCTTCTGTAAGCCCTTCTATTTCATTTGCAGAAGGTCATGAGGAAAAATATGTCGCTCTTATAATCTACACGAAGGAGGTAGGTAACAACACAATAGACGCACTGAGAAAAATCACTAGCAAAGGGATAAGAGTAAGTCTTGTGGTCAATAGGATTAATGAGAGCGTGAATTTAAAGGACATTCCAGAAGGTACTGAGGCTCTTGTAGGAGCATATGGATCACCTTTTCTACCTCTTTTATATGACCTTGGTCTTAACGAAATAGCTAGGGAGCACATAATTTGGGCAAGATATGAAGCACATAAGATTTCAGACTCAGAAATCTTTTACTCTCCAGATCTTGCATATAATGACCTCTTGTTAAAAGATCTCTCCAAAATTGGACTCAAAGCGGCCATAGTGCCAGATAGTAAATACATACCATCAGGACATGCTTACAAAATCACAAATGTCGCTCCTGAGCTAATTCTTCTTCCCATTAACAGGACACTTTCGTCTCTTCTTTATTCAGATAACATGAACAGACTAATGGAAGATATTACAGATACCCTTCTCGTGTACCTTAAGAACGCTGATTTCATGGTCCTTAGTCTTAATCTTGATAAACTTATGAAAATTCGGGGAGAAGCATACTTAAACGTGCTGGGGATCATTGCAGAAGCTCTTGTGAATATCTCAAAACTCAGGGGAATAGACGTTGTCACAGTGGGTGATATAGTTTCTAAGGTCCCTGTAAAAGACCTTACATTGGGAGAGTTTCAGGTGTATGATCTGAGAAACGTGTCTATAGTGAATATATATAGTGAATCCGTCATTCCAAAGAGGTCGTCATCGTTTCCAGAGATCTCTGAAGACTGTTTGACCTCGTATGACT
>QMTT01000185.1 GCA_003663565.1 Thermoplasmata archaeon | reverse complement strand
TTCTTTTTGCATAGCTTGCAGATGTAACTCATCTTCCATCAGCTCCTTTAAACACTACCCAAAACGGTTTTCTGTATGCAATGAAAAACCAGAACTTCTTTTCGAAATCAAGTACACTAGGTATGTAAAACTTTGAATAAGCTTCTTCATCTTTAGGTATGAAAGTAGTTTTAGTTGCTGTTTTTTCTACTCGCATATTAATCATTCGCTCAATTATTGGCTTTGCTAACTTAATCTCAAGAGTATATCCAGTATGTAGTTTTACTATCTTACCAACACTAGCAAATCTTTTTACCCACTTGCAGAACTCCTCAGCGTTTATTCCTTTCATTGTTCATCACACTCCTCAACTGGTTCATAACAGTCCATCTCCCCTGTGTAGCATTGAAAAATGCCATTTATCCTGCCGAATTTTTTGCAAAATTGGACATTACGGGGTGCATCCTTGTAGGGAACATTGTGTCTATACCAGTATTTTACCTTAGGGAAGTCCGGAGCACAAGTTCTAAGTTCTGCATCGTATTCTGATTCGTAATCGAGCCACTTGCACGGAATTAACTTTGACTTTTTCATTGCTTATCGCCCCTCTATTCGTAAAGGTCTTGATGGCAGTTCCAGCATTCGACCTTCCCGTTTACGATTATTCCGTCTTTGGTCGTTTTTACTGCTCTCCCGCAAATCCAGCACTTTGGTGATGTGTTCTTCTTGCGAGTTAGCTCTTTAAGAGCGGTGTCTATTTTTTCTAAGTACTCTCTCATTAACTCTATTTGCTCTCTTTCGACGAAGTCTTCGAGTGCTTTTGCTGAATTTTTCAGACTCTCTCGAACTTTTATTTTTGTAATTTTGTCGTTAAATGTCTCTAGTTCGATGTGTCCTTCGTTTGCTAAGAGTTTAAGTTTTCTTTGTAAGTCTTCTGAACTCTCGTGGAAAAATACTTTCTGCTTTCTTCCCAGCTCTTCGAAGACAAATTTTGCGAAATCTCTAAACATCACTTCTCTTCGTCCGACACGTTCGGAATACTTCCACAAAATGTAACCTGTAATGCTCCATCTCACGCTATCACCCCCATTTTAGGTTTTCTCAGAAAGCAAAAATAAAATGTTAGCAGATTCGGAGTAGTCCGAGGAGGTAGTCGCCACAGCGCGTTTCGAGTTTCAGGTGGATTAGTTCGAAGAATTTTTCGACGAGTGCGGATTGGTGTGGTCCCGAGCCACCGTAACCATACATTCCTCTGAAGAAGGCTATCACGTTCTCATTGTTTACGGTTTTTCCTTCGACGATGTAGTAGTTTGCGCCGATTTCTCCGCACGGGATAACGACTTTAAACGCTGGCACTTTGAAAATGTGGATTTCTTGAGTGAGGAATCTTATGAAGTCTTCTGCGGTGGTGAAGTAGATTCTTTTCACGTTTTCCTCGTCGTAGATTGGGATTTCGTACATTGCGCTTTCTCGAACTTTTTGTCTAAGGATCTGCAAGACTTCCTTTATAGGGATTTTGCTCTTTAGCTCGGAGACATCGCCGGGTTCGGATTTTTTCAATTGGCTAGCTCCTTTCATAAGACCACCTCGTTTGGAGGTGTGGTGGTGAGTGCTTTGTCGAACAATTTTCAAAAATCACACGTAAAAACGTTAAAACGCTGAAAAGAGCTGTATAGTTGCTCTAATCTCATGATAAAAAAGAGCAGTTCTTAAGGCTCTAATCCATTTAAAAGAGATTAGTAACTTAATCTTCGGATATTTGTTCGACAAAGCAGTGGTGAGATTATCATACGAATTTTTTGATAACATAAAATGTAAATCTTGCACTATCACGAGCGAGGCGGGATGGTGGGGGAAATAGGAGCGGAGGACAGAAAAGGGGGGCTGAAGCAATCGTGACGAATTCTCGTTGAGCTCGGAAATTGGATCTGCGAGCTGGAGTTTAGGAAAAAAAGAAAAATAGGATGTCAAAAGTTAATGTGATAAGAGCAACAGCAAAAAATAAGAAAGAAGCGAGAATTAAAAAATTAGAAAATCAAGAAGCTTCTCGTTCGAGGTCTATTTTGAGGAATTCTGCGAGCTTTGTTAGGTAATCGTTTAGTTTGATCATGTAATAGACTACGATTGCAGAGTTTTCGTGTTGTTTGACGTCCGAGTACTCCTCGTATAACTCGTTTAGGTCGTCTAAGAGGGGATCGTTCTCGTCGATTGTTTCAAAGAGGATTTCGAACTTTGTTTCGATCTGGTTTCGGAGTTCTTGCGTGTCCACGAACTCGTTTAGTCTCAGTGCGAGTGCTTGGTCGAGGAGCCTGAGGAGGACGGGATCTTTTTGGACGGATATCATACTCCCACGGGGGGTTAAGATAAAAAAATAAGGCAAAGTTAAATCGTTCAGCGTGCGAGTGCGAGTAGTTCGCCTGTTTTCCTCTGTAGTTTGTAGAGGTTAGGGAGGTCGACTTTACCGGGTCGGTGGGTGAGGACTTCTGTTATGCTATTGTAAGCAGTCCAGAGGTTGTACTCTTCGTTTTCGAGTTTTTCTAGGAGTTCTTCGAGGTCTTTTTCCTGTTTTACGAATTCCTCGTACTCTTCGAGTGTTTCGGTTAGGTCGATACCGTATTTTTTGAGGGTTCTGTAAATCTTGTCCTTGAGGAGTGGGTAGTTCTTGAAGGTTGTTTCAATGAAGCTGACGAGTTCGAATGCGGAGACCGTGCTTTTGGTAGCCATGTTTAGGACGTCTAGGACTTCGAATCTCAGGTCGAGCAGTCCTTTGATCGTTTTGGCGATCTCTTCGTAGGTGGGGTCGATCACACCCTTCAAGTGTCTGAATTTGGGTAGGTCGAGGATTTTTTGTGGCATTATTAGACCGTTTGAGCAGACTACTCTGAACCCGAAGAAGTCGAATCTGAGCGAGGAAGATCCGTCGTATGTGTTGTACGCGCTGAATCCGAGGTACACGTAATCGTCGTTGAGGAGTTTGCAGTCGTCTGTTAGGACTGCGTAGAGCATTGCTCCGCCGTTTCTGCTTATTTTCACGTCTGTTAGGAGTGGGTCTATGCCGAGTTCTTCGAGGATTTGGTTTACTGTCTTGTAAACGTCTTCGTGCTGGACGAGTCTGTACTTGTCGGAGACTATGCTGTAGAATACACCATTTTCTCCTACGATGGCTTTTCTTTCAGGGATTGGCGTGAGTTCTCCGTTTTTCTTGTAGTAGAGTGGGTGTTCGAAGGCTTTTGGGAATCTTACTACGTTGTTCTTCTTGTTCGAATTTAGGTTTAATCCAAACCTCATCTTACGTCACCTCGCTACGTCACCTCGCTTGGA
>QMTT01000184.1 GCA_003663565.1 Thermoplasmata archaeon | reverse complement strand
TCTGATGGCTATTTTGCCGTCATCGAGGCAGTTCACTTAATATTCTATTCCTCCACCTCATTTAAATGTCTCGTTTCCAGGATTACCAAAAATACCATTGTACTTATCTAACAAAATAGTCTAGGCCCACATACCAGGCAGAGTTGTATTTAAATGTTACGCAAATCGAAAACTACACCAAACCTAACTTGTATTATAATTTCATTATAGGGCACACGCCAAGACACTTCTGGCACTTTATGCAGAGTTTAGGGTCTATAATTATCTTTTCGTCGTCTCCTAGCCTCAACGCTCCACTAGGACAGTATCCAAGGCATACACCACATCCCACACACTCAAGGCCTCTCTTCACAAGTTCAAAGGCTTTTTCAGCGTCCTCTTCAGGACCAAGTATATAGTCTTTCCCTATGAGGGTCTTCCCAACGATGAACTCTTCCTCCTTTTTTGTGATATCTCCAAGTGGATATAGGGTTCTTTTCACAATGTCTCTTGGATCTTTATTTAGCTTGAGAAGCACATGTTCATTAATTTTTTCCTTACTCAGAATTTCAATTCCTCTTCTTTTGACCTTTGAAATGGATACCACGATGTTTTTTATGAACTCAGGAGGCTCTCTCCAGCGCCAGACACCTTTGGCTATTTCCTCTTCGCTGAAATATTTCCTCAAGATGCTCATCCACCTTTCAAATCCTTCAGGGTATTCCCTTTTTATTCTCTCCCAATCTCCGGCTTCTCCTGCAGGGCACAGATAACATCCTATCCTATAGAAGCCCCTTGTATAGAGCTCGTTTATTGGAAGACCTTTATACATAATATATGCCCAAACCTCCAAGGAGGACCATTCTTGAATCGGAGAGAAAGATATTTGTTTTGGCGTCCAAGGGTTCCTCCAAAGCTTCCCAGCATATCTTCTCGTAGATGACTCATACTTTCTTTGTCCTATTATTGTTAAAGCACCGTTAGGATATCTCTCCGTATAATATTTCGTTATGGGTCCTGTCTTGACAAGCTTACAACACCATCTGTAATCCCTTCCAGGGGGGCCGAAGTATTCAACTCCCCTCCAAAAGCGGTCTTTGCTTTTGATTATTACAATGTCCACGTTGAAGTATTTCGAGACTCTCTTAACATAGTCAAGCGTTTGGGGAAACTCTATTCCCGTGTCAAGAAATATAACATCAAATGGCACATTAGCTTCGATTAAAAGTGCTAGAGATACTAAAGAATCCTTTCCACCACTAAATGAAGCTACTACTGGAAGTCTATATTTGTTTACGATATCTTTAATTTCAGAAATAGATTTCGAAGCTATGCTTTCTATTATTGGTCTATTAACCTCTATAAATGTCCTCCAGTCAGCTGATGGTCCTGGAGGTTCTTTTTCTATTCCTCGATGCTTTATCTTAACCGCCACTCCTTTACCCTTAGAGATCTCATCAGAGTCTGCCTTTGCGACCCCTGATGCAACGATCCTTCCTTCTTCATCAAGGATAAGAACGTAATCATCCTTTTCTATGTCTCCAGAGGCATCCAGAACGCCAGGCCTCATGAGATTCTTTCCACCCAATATGCTCGGTAATGCTCCCCTATCAGCGATTACATAATGCCCTGATACCACACCTTGAAGTCTTCCAAACGCGACTGGGTGAAAGAGGATCATGAACCTCTCTTTTCTTAGATCGTACCTCATCACGGCATATATTTTTCCTCTCATCACTATTTCGTCTACTCTGTCTTCTCCTGGAGCCTTGTTCATGAGGATTATTTTTTCATCTCCAAAGAACCTCTCTCCAACACCACGACCATAATCCCTGTCTATTATGCTTGTGACCCATTCCATTTCTGGTCTGAACATGGGTTTTACTTCTCCTGGAGGAGATATTTCCAGCTTTTTCACTTCACTATGACATTTTGGGCATGTTCTTCCTCTAAGCACGGGTACTCCACAGCTGTAGCACCATCCGTACCTTATTTTGCCTAAATATGGAGCTGTCATCCTTAGTATCACCATGACTTATTACTTCTAGGATTACTACTCCTATGAGCGTGATAATGTTTGTTCCCTTTTGCTTAATAAAGAAAGGTTTAATACCACAACTGACTTTTACTTTTAATACTTCGATGTGTATCCTTGGACATATCGAGGTGTCTTCCATGGAGCGCACCAAGTTTATATTAGCTATAACCGTAGCTGCAGTAGTTATAGCTGGCATCGTAGCATACGAACTACTGCCGCACAGTAAACCAGAGCTGAAGATCGCAACAGCCGGAAGCCTCCTACCTCCTTTTACAGACCTAAATGGGAACTTCTCAAGCGATAGAGGAGTAAATATAGACTACATTGCTAAGGGAAGTGTTGCCATTTATAGAGATCTTTTGGAGTTAGGAAAGGAATATGAGATCATTGCACTAGCAGACGTGAGTCTTGTGAAAGACTTATATAACAAGGGCATTGTTGTGGCCTATTCTAAGTTTGTTACGAACGCTATAGTTCTTGCATATACACAAAACAGCAAGTATGCGTCGGAAATCAACAAGGAAAACTGGTATGAAATAATCATGAGAGCAGATGTTAAGGTAGGCTTCTCAAACCCAAACATGGATCCATGTGGTTATAGAGCACTAGCTGTGATGGCACTTGCAAGTCAGTATTATAACGTAGACATATTTGAAAGGATCGTTGAGAACAACACGAACATAAAGATGGAAACAAGTGGGAACAACATAGATATCATCGTTCCAGAAACGCTTGATGTGAACACTAATAAGCTAATAATCAGAGATAAGTCCGCGGATCTAGAAGCACTATTACAGAGTGGAGAGCTTGATTACGCATTTCTCTATCGTAGTACAGCAAAGGACCTAGGCTTCAAGTACATAGAACTTCCCTCAGAAATAAACCTGGGCGATAATAAATTCAATGAAAACTATGCTAGGATCACCATAAAGCTTCTAGGAGGAAAGCACATCGTTAAGATAAAAACAATTGTATATGGAATTGGTATAACAAAGTATGGTATAAACAACAATTATGTAAGGAAATTCATTGAGTTTGTGTACTCAGAGAAGGGCCTGGAGATCCTCAGATCACACGGTTTTAATGTCTTGAATCCAAGTTTTGAAACGAAAGGTGATTTTCCATGGCTAAAAGAAATATCTATACAGATGTGATCATCCTTTTCATAATCTTTTTGTTGATAGCGCCTTTCTTAGGAAATAAATCATTATATTTCATGCTAATATACTCACTGATATCTTCAATTGTGATCTACGTCTTTTCAAGGGATCCTATAAGGGCTCTATCAATAGGAC
>QMTT01000183.1 GCA_003663565.1 Thermoplasmata archaeon | reverse complement strand
GACGGGAGGGGGGAGGTTAGCCATTGCAAAAGTTATGGCTAACCAGAACGGCAGTTCTCCCGTTCTATCCTCCTTTATTGGGAGGACTTCATCTGGAAGCGTTTGGGAGAATGATTACTTCCCACATCTTGACTTAAATAGGTTGAGTGTTGTTACGGGATCTTTATCGAATCCTATCTCACATTTCACGCAACTAAATACTCTACTTCCTTTTGGGGCTGATCTATGTTCACTTATTGATCACTAATGTACGAAACTAAATTATTGTATGAACCTCGTATAATATCTTGAGGTGATGGATATGGATGAAAAGGAAAACCTTGAGAAGAAGATTGAAGAAACAATAGAGAACATCATGAGCAAGTACATGAAGGAAATAGAGAAGAAAATTGAGGAGAAGTTAAGTGAAGTGGAAAGCCCCGAAGAGGTTCCAGAAGAAGTCCAGCGTGCAAAGGAAGAGGCAAAAAGGATATCCGAATCAATACAAAAGGAGGTAAAAGAAGCTATAGAAAAGAAAGGCGTTTCAGTAGATCTAGAAGACCTCGGCGATATAATAGAACTCAAAATGGTACTGAAGACTGTGTCTGAAGAGGTACCAAGACTCATAAGGTCTCTTGCGACCTCTGTGCTAAGTCCAGAAGTAGGACGTAATCTCGGGGCAACCATAGGAGGAATATACAAAGGTCTTGTGGAATCTGGCATTGACGAGAAGACTGCACTGGAGATGACCAAAAACATCACAAAGAACGTGTCTGAACTGATGCCAGCGTTGAAGAACGTCTTAGGTGGTATGGGAAAACATAAGGGCAGAGGGACAGGGGCGGCAGGTAGGGGAGTAGAAGAGGAAGAAGGGGATGAAGAAAACGAGGAGTGATTATCGGTCACCTGTGGTTCATTGGGCACGGTCAGGAGCACCCTCTATGGCATAATACAACAGAAAGTATCAAGAACTTTATGCGGGCTTTCCTCCCCGCCCTGAAGGCGAGGCTTCCAGCCCACAAAGGTGAACACTAGATGAGTGGAAAAACTATAGCAGCGATAATAGTGTACGCTTTAGCTCTCCTTAATCTCGTAATCTTTTTAATTCCTTATACAATAATTGTGTACAAGATTCAAAGACGAAGATTCCTATGGGGATTAAGAAAGGGCCTTAAAGAAGCCCCTAAAGAACTCAGAAAATCTGTACTGAATGCTGTGAAGTACTACACCTCGATTAGATTCTTAGTGAGGAATATTTCGAAAATTACAAGGGGAAATGAGGGTCTAAAATGGATGAGAAACCTCTTTTAGAGAGGATACTGAGAAAGCTTGAGAAGATAGAGGCTATGCTTTTTGATATGGAATCTAGAATATCTGTCCTGGAAAAAGCCTTAAGTATAGAGTCTGATCCTATACTTAAGAGAGCGCTTACACTTGCGAAGGTCGAAGTAGGACTTGTTTATAACCTCTTGGACAACGTAGACGTGATCTCAAAGCTTCCAACGGTCTTCAGGGACGATATCTCAATAGCGATTATTCTTTCTCTCTTGGAGGGTCCTAAAAACATATCCCAAATAACAGAAGACGTGAAAAGAATGCGTGGAAAATCTTCTAGGAGAATAATATCTGAAAAACTTGCACAAATGGAGACTATAGGAATCGTAAAGTCTTACCGTGTTGGGCCCTCCAAGTACTATGAACTTAGGATCAAGAGGCGTTAGGGATGAGAGTACGATCACTTGGAGCATATTTTGGTTTGTTTTTCATTGGAGGAATAATTGGAGCAGTAATATACAATGAACGTGTTGGTAATGCAAACAGTATTCCTGGACTTATAGTATCAGTTCTTTTAGGATTGAGTTTTCTTCTGCTCTTTTCCGGCTTTACAAGAGTGTCGGAGAGAATACAGTTTAAAGTTCCAGGATTCTATGATATAATTAAAATCCTCGTCGGGATCTTTATTCTTTCCCTATGCCTAGCAATATTAAAGATTTTACCCCCGTCTTGGGCTACATACATCATGTTAGGATCAATGCTTTCACTTGGCATCTTCATGATCGCCTTTGGGCCTTACGCCGCTGCAAGAAGAATGAGGAAATAATTTCTTGACTCTTGCTAAAAACCTTGACACCTTCACAACATCTTTCGGTATTTCAATGACCTCTCCTCTAGAATAAACGAAATGTCCCCTTCTAAATGATTCTCCTAGCGCCTTCTGTATCTCCTCTACGACATAATGAAGTGCGATACAGTGCATGCTTCCATCTACTGTGAGCACATTGATGACCTCGGGCTTACACCTTATAATTATTCCAAGAAGTTTGAAACCTATCATGTTTATATGATCTCTTTCTGGGCATGCGAGTAAGATCACATGATCTCTGAATTGAGATAGAATATGCTCTTTATATTTTAGACATGAGCTTGCTATTAGGATCTTTTTTCTCTCCCTTATGATCTTAAATCCCGTGTTTATATCCATAAGAGCGTATACATCCATGTTATTCCCCTAGAGAGCTGACAATTTTAAGTACTTCCTTAAGATCTTGCACGATGTAAAAGTTATCAAGTTCATGCAGCCTTTCAAGAATCCTATTAGTCACAAATCTTTTGGTCTTTTCAAATGTGTACCAAATAAATATTACATCTTCTCGGTCTTTAAGTCTTAGGAACCTCCACGGCTTATCATCTACCCAAACGATAGGTGTTCCATGTTTTTCTTTTACGTATTTCATGGCATCATCGATGCTCTTTCCTCGACCAAATATAATAATGTCATCAAACATCGTGTAAAACGGACTCCTTTCAAGTCTATACTTCTTCATTCCAGGCACGAAATCCTCTGCTGAAAATGAGATAATAGTATGTCCTCTAGATTTTAATTCATTGATCACAAGGATCGCGTTTTCTATAGGTCTACTAAGAGCTGCTCTTTCCTCAAGCCATCTTCTCCATAGTTTGCTGTTTGTGAAATATATTTCCCTGTGAAACCTATGCCTACCGAATTTGGGCCTCTCAAACTGGAGCTCAATGTATGTTAAAAACTTCGCCAAGAGCCTCTTAAAAGGTAAAAACTTGTAATCGTTGAATGCCCTGTAAAAAGCTTCTTCTATGCAGTAGTAGCTGTCTATAAGTGTCCCATCGAAGTCGAATGCTATTATCATAGGCAAGCCTCCGACATAATTGTGCTCTCTAAGAAAAATTAGGAAAAAGTTATTACTATGACGCTTTGTGGATGAAGTATTCAACTAGCAGATTACCTTGTGAGCAGTGTTTGACCTCCTTTCCGCACTAAAGCACGAGGATCCCCTGCAGGGAAGGTTTGTGCATGTCCTCGGCCTCGCTCCTCATCGG
>QMTT01000182.1 GCA_003663565.1 Thermoplasmata archaeon | reverse complement strand
TGCCCTATGAGGGAGAAATAGCACTTATATCACAGAGTGGGGCCCTTGGAGTGGCCCTAATAGGAAGAACATGGATAGACAAGGTAGGACTTAGCAAGTTCATAAGCATAGGAAACATGGCGGATCTTAACTTCTCGGATTTCGTTGAATACTTCAAGGATGATGAGGAAACGAAGGTCATTGCTCTATACATAGAAGGAGTTAAGGATGGCAGGAAATTCCTTGAAGTAAGCTCTAAGACTTCAAAAGTAAAGCCTGTAATAGCACTGAAAGCTGGCCTTTCAAAGCGTGGAGCTTCGGCGGCGATGTCGCATACTGGATCACTTGCAGGAAGTGCTGAGGTATATAAGGCGGCATTTAAACAGTCTGGGGTAATAATGGCAGAGGACCTCACGGATCTATTCGTTAAGGCTAATGCTTTAGCACTCTGTCCAAGGATGGTAGGAGACAACTGGGTGATCATAACGAATGGCGGTGGTGTTGGGGTTCTGAGCACAGATGCAGGAGAGAAGTATGGAATACCTCTTCCAGATATACCAGAAGAGCTTAAGAACGAGTTTAAGAAGTGCATGCCAGAGTTTGGAAGCCCCAAGAACCCAGTAGACCTCACAGGAATGGCTACTGAAAAGGAGTACAAAGAGGCTCTTAAGATAGCCCTAAAGAGTGACTTTGTACATGGGATTATAGTCCTCTATTGCCACACAGCACACACAGATCCCATGGAGATCGCTAAGGCCATAAAGGAAGCAATAGACGAGACCGGTGGTATGAAGAAGCCCGTTATAGTGTCATTCATTGGAGGTAAGGAAGTATATGATGCCATAGATTGGCTTAAGGAGAACAAAATACCAGCATATGATGCTCCAGAAATGGCTGTGAAGGCTTTGGCAACAATAAGACATTACACTAAGTGGGCCGAGAGACCTCTTGTGAAGCCTAAGCCTCCAGAAAACATCGATAGAAAGAGAGCTAGAGAGATCATAGAGAAGGCTCTTTCAGAGGGAAGGGAGTGGCTCTTCGAGAACGAGGCAAAAGAACTACTTGCAACCTATGGCGTGAGAGTAACGAAGATGAAAGTTGCAAAGAATGAGGAGGAGGCAGTACAATATGCAAAGGAGATAGGATTCCCTGTTGTCATGAAGATCGTGTCACCTGATGTTATTCACAAGTCTGACGTGGGCGGTGTGAAAGTAGATCTGAATAGTGAGGAAGAAGTTAGGAAAGCATACAAGGAAATCATAGAGAACGTGAAGAAGCACGTTCCGAATGCTCGTATAGAAGGAATATCAGTACAAGAGATGGCTCCTTGGGGTACTGAGGTCATAATAGGATCTACAAGGGATCCACAATTTGGTCCAACAGTCATGTTTGGACTTGGTGGAATATTCGTTGAGATACTCAAGGACGTGACGTTTAGAGTAGCTCCTATAGGGGACGATCAAGCGAAGGAGATGATCGAGGAGATCAAGGGTTATCCGATTATAGCAGGAGCGCGTGGTCGTAGGGCTCTGGACAAGGACGCATTAGCAGATGCCATAGCTAGGATCTCATGGTTGGTATACGAGAATCCAGAGATTGTAGAACTGGATGCAAACCCAGTGTTCCTCTACGAGAGGGGCCTCATGGTTGCTGATGCTAGAGTCCGACTGAAGAGACAAGAATGAGCCTTACACCCTTTTAACCATTTTTGTTATTTTTAAATTATGTTTTTCCAAAAACTTAACTAAAAGTTCTTTCTGTGAGTATCACGATGCGTCTGCTCTTTGATGGTTTCACGAATATTTCTCATTTTCTTCGACAGTAAGTTGTTTATGGCATGGATTGTTATCATGATCTCTTCCGTATTTATCATACCGTCATTTTCGAGAAGGTTCTGAAGGAGATCCTTGCTTAGTAAAAAGATCGCAACAAGGTGTTCCTCCTTAGATTTATTAACGTGAAAAGGCCTTGTGTTTGAGGATTCATATTCATCAAGCGTCTTCACCAAGTTTTTACGTTTCATATACTCTGCTATTATGTACAAAATTCTATGGATTTGTATTATCTCTTCTTTGTGCATAAAAGACCCTCCATGAAGGGCCTTATTAATTCATAACGGGACATATACATTAAAGCATTACCGTGACTAAGTCAATCAATTGCTCCGTGAAAACAATTATCAAGCACTGAAGGTGTGCTAAACGTAAGATCAACAGCAACATTTGTGAAAAAAATGAAAATAATGTAAAAAAGAGATGTAAACCAAAGATCATGAGCTTTTATGGCCGATATTGTGTCTCGTTATTACTACCATATCGTGAGGAAGCCTGACGACACCTCTCATGTCGAGTCCAATGATCTCCTTAATACCGCGTTCATAGGCTGCATCAATGAGCCTCTGTGTTATGATACCACCTAATATCAATGTCTGGGCATTTGAGACATTCTTTAACTCATTTATAAGTTCCCTAACTGCTATTGTCTTTATGACGTTTCCGGACTTATCGATGATTGCTGCAAGTCTCTTTTCAAGGAGCTCTTTGTAATCCATTTGAATAATCTTTTTCACGTATTCTGTAAGCTCTGATGGAGCTTCAAGGCTTTCTACAGCGGGTTTGAACACCTTCTGTTGCTGTTGCAGAACTGCTTGGATCTCAACAGCGTTCTGCTGAGCTTGAGATCTTGAGGGCTCCTGTCGAATCACACTCATAGTGTCCGTACCTCTCTCTGCTCTATTGTTCACGGTACCAATGCTCTGTTTAATCTCTGCCGTTACGGTTTTCTCTCGATGTATTGGATATTTGTTTTCACTTAGAACCTTGGAAGATATTTTCTCGCGTGTTTCTTCAAGCTCTTCTGCCATAATCTTTTCCATGAGCTCTATGGTCTTCTGTATGATCGTCGACATAAGCTCCTCTCTGTTAGTTACGCTCATATTGCTCATGAGTTGTTTTACGTTTATCCTACTTCTCAGCGCCTTTTGTATCTGCTTGTATGACAGTTGTTCAACCTCCCAACCCCTTGGAGCTGCAGCGATGTAATCCACGTCGGCTACCTGTAGAAGCTCTTTAAGTATTGCAAGTCCTCCACGATCTCCATCCACAAATGCTGTAGTTGTTTTCTCTTGGCTTAATTTTATTATTGTAGGTGGCACATTTGTTCCATTCACGGCAATGGCATTTTTGTATCCATTTTTCAACAGATTAAGGACATCATTGCGCCCTTCTACGATTATTATCTCATCTGAGCTCTCAATTTCGGGTCCTGCTGGACATCTGTCTGGACCGTACTCAATGATCTCATATTCCTTGACCTTCTCTATTACGATCTCTCTTATAGTAGCTCCTTGGCTACTGAGCTTGTTC
>QMTT01000181.1 GCA_003663565.1 Thermoplasmata archaeon | reverse complement strand
CAAAACCATCGTTCTCATAGACAATCCGCTCGTTTTTTGATCGTTCCTCTTTAATTATCATGTCATAAATACATAGCCCGCCGGTATCCCAATAGTAGTGCTTCGATGATTCAAGTTCTTCTAGAAGTCTTTTGGGGATTATAGGTAAGGGGTTCAGCCTACATAGGCATTTGTAAGCCTATGTAGGCCTTGGGGCACATCAACCTCAGCCCCCTCAGGGTTCATCGAGGGCATATCATTGGCCTCGCTCCTATTCAGGGTAATCCCACTCCCCCCTCAAGGATTGGAGGATTAATTCCTTCCAAATCTTCATTGGGGGAGGGAAACCCGCATCCTTTAGGTATGGGCTTATGCTTGTCCCTTTCGGCGCTTTATCCCCCGCCACATTCGGGACAGGTCTTGTCGAACTGCCAAGTATGATGCTCGCCTATCAAATATTTAACAGTTTCGCAGGGCTGGTGAATTAGATGAAAAGAATAAGACAACCAATAGTCAGCGTTTTAGGTCATGTTGATCATGGAAAGTGCCTTCTTCCTGATGAGGCAATAATCACTTTGGACTTTGGAGTGTTAAGTCTAGAAGAGCTGTTCCAAAGAGCAAGAGACATTTTCTTTAAGGATGAATATCAGGAGATTCGAGTAGTAAATGTAACGGTTCCTGCATTATCAGATGATGGTAAGATAAAGTTTGTTAGGGCATACTACGTATGGAGGTTACGCCATAAAGGAAAGATAATCAGAATAAAACTTAAAAACGGGACTTCAATAGGTGTCACACCAGAACATCCATTTCTAACTCCCAAGGGATGGCAAAAAGCGGCAGAGTTAAAACCTGGCGATCTAATAGCAGTTTCTACACGACTTCCCTCTGACATATCTAACAAAGGCAGTATATATGATTATAACAAAGGAAAAAAAGATACCATCGAAAACGTTAAACAAGCTCTAAAAGAACTCCTAAGGATCGACAGTGAAACATTAGTAGAAATTGTAAAAACTCTAATAACAGAGTTCGGAATAAAGTCAATACACGGTAATGTGTACATTAAGCTCCCTAAGGAACTAGACGTACGCCATGTTGTTTACATGTTCATAAAGATAGGAGTTAACGCAAATATTGTCACAAATACTAACTCTATAGTAATTTCCCAAGAGTGCTTGCAGGCAGACTATTATTCGGAAACCCTAGGTTCTTCAGCTTTGTTTGATGGAGGACGCATGGAAGACTCCTTTGGAGATATAGCTTTTATGGAAATTGAGGAAGTACTTCTTGAGGACTATGATGGTTACGTTTATGACTTAACCACTGAGACTCATAACTTTATAGCTAATAGTATAATAGTACACAACACTACACTTCTCGACAAAATAAGAGGAACCTCTGTTGCTCAGAAAGAAGCAGGACTAATAACACAACATATAGGTGCAACAGAGGTTCCCGTGGATGTCATAAAAAGAATCTGTGGATCGTTAATAGGTGATCCATCAAAGATTAAGATCCCTGGGCTTCTCTTCATAGATACACCAGGCCATAGGGCATTCACAAACTTAAGAGCACGTGGTGGTGCACTTGCAGATCTAGCAATACTCGTAGTAGATATCATGGAAGGACTCATGCCCCAAACGATAGAGTCAATAAATATACTAAGACGCTATAAAACGCCATTCGTTGTAGCATTGAACAAAATCGACAGACTTAGGGGATGGATTTCTCACCCAAATACACCCTTTGTAGTCTCATATCAAAAACAGAAACAGGAAGTTAGGGAAAGTCTTGACATGAAAATATATGAAATCATGGGAAAACTTGCAGATCTAGGATTTGACTCTGATCTCTACACAAGAATTGCGGACTTTACAAGAAAATTAGCAATAGTACCCATTTCTGCTAAGACAGGAGAAGGTATAGCAGATCTACTAGCAATATTGATAGGTCTTGCTCAAAGATACTTAGAAAAGAGACTTGAGGTTGGAGATGATCCTGGAGAAGGTACAATACTAGAGATAAAGGAAATACATGGCATGGGAACTGTTGCAGACGTGATATTTTACAATGGGGTTGCTAGAGTAGGAGATAACATAGCGTTCATGACAAGATCTGGCGAGATAAAGACGAGTAGGATAAGAGGAATGCTTCGACCAAAACCATTGATAGAAATAAGAGAAGTAAAGGGTGGAGAGAAGCTCATAAACGTTGATGAGATCTCAGCAGCTGCGGGTATCAGACTACTTGCTGACGGTATTGAAGACGCATTACCAGGTGGTCCAATAAAGGTTTACAGAAGTACAAAAGACTTAGAAAGAGTGAAACGGACAATAGTTGAAGAGACTACACTTAAGACAGAGCTAGATAGAGAAGGTATTGTTGTAAAAGCAGATACCCTAGGAAGCTTAGAAGCCCTTATCTTTGAATTAAAAGAAAATGGCATCAAGGTTAAAAAAGCAGATATAGGAAACATCACTAAGAAAGACGTGCTAGAAGCTACTACTGAACCAGATATCCTTAAGAGAGTGATCGTGGGATTCAACGTAAAGGCTACTGAGGAGGCACTAGAAGTTGCTAAAAATGAGAACGTAAGGATAATCCTTGGAAATGTTATATATAGAATAGTAGAGGAAATCTCGGAGTGGACAGAAAACATAAAGAGGAACATAGAGGAACAGAAGAGGCTTATATTAGTATATCCATGTAAGTTCAAAATACTTCCAGAGTACATATTTAGGACTAGCAAACCGGCAATTGTAGGAATAAGGATCCTCGGTGGATGCCTCAGGCCAGGCACTAGAATATTAAGACCTGATGGTACTGTTGTTGGCATAATAAAGAGTATACAAAGCAAGGGTAAGTCACTAAATATCGCACACGAAGGCGATGAGGTTGCTATAGCTATCGATGGTGTCACTATTGGAAGACAGCTAAAACCTGGAGATGAAGTATACGTGGACATCCCGCCTAGTCATGCAAAAATACTTATGAATGATCCGAACCTAACACCAAGTGAGAGGGAAATATTAAATGAGATAACAAAGATAAAGAGGCAAAAGTATCCCTTCTGGGGACTTTAAAGTTCACCATTTCTCTCTTTTTTAGAATTAATATACATTACCTCGATATCCTTTTTACTCAGTTTACCATATTCTCCTAGATATGTACTTTTTAGTCCTTCTAATGGAAGTATAATCCTTTTATTATTAGTAATTATCACCATAACATCAGAAAACGTTGGCACCACATACAGTACAACGTCATCGTTCTTATAGAATATTTTCTTCAATGCTACTATTTCTTCATAAAGTCCTGAAAGTATTATCTCAGCAAGCTTGGAACCAATGAAATGCAGATTGTTGAATGCTGCT
>QMTT01000180.1 GCA_003663565.1 Thermoplasmata archaeon | reverse complement strand
AGTTGCATTTAGGGCAATAGTGCATGCTACAGAGGACATGAACAAGGTCATAAAAGCCTTAAAAAACGTGTTAGGAGAAGACATAGAGATCTCAGTATCCAGGACAAAGGGGTACTTTGGAAACGAAATAATAATTCTTCATGGAGAGATCTCTAAGAAAAAACAAGTGGAGGAAATCCTTAAGAGAATACTCGAGCCAGAGGCGAATAAGAATTATGTTTTAGCAACCTTGGAAGAACGTATAGATGAAAGATATCACCTATACCTAAGATTAGACAAACAGGAAGCTTACAAAGGAAACATAGTTGTCAGCGAGGGAGATGACGTCATATCCCTCATATTTTCGTTTAATATATACCCAAAGAAGAAAGAAATATTAATCAAATGGATAAAATCCATAGCAGGTGAACATTCATGAGCAAGGACAAAGTGATAATACAAGAAGAGGACTTTTCACTTGACGAAGTCCTTAACACCATAAAGAAAACAAGCAAGGACATAGGAGCTGTAGTCATGTTCATAGGAATAGTAAGGGAATATGAGAACGGAAAGAAGGTTAAATACCTTGCCTATGAACACTATCCAAAAATGGCAGAGAAATATCTCGAAGAACTTAGGGAAGAAGCGATATCTAAGTTTAACCTTAAGGATCTAATAGTAATACACAGAATAGGAAAAAGATCTCCGGGAGAAAATGTAGTGGTCATAGCAGCTGCATCAGAACATAGAAAAGAGGCTTTTGAAGCTTGTTCATGGTATATAGAAGAATTAAAGAAAGTAGTTCCAATATGGAAACGCTTTTACACTGTTTAACGTGTTATTTGTATTATCAGTTTTCTAAGAAGCCTAACAATTTGCCCGGGAGGGTGGCAAGGTTTCACAGCGGTGCCATCTTCAATGTTAAAATTTTAAATTTTTTCATTAATGGCACCGCTGTTTTGGGTTATCAACGTTATTAAATTCGAACGCGCCAGTCTCTCGGGATTACAACCCCGAGAGACTGGATCACTGACTCTAAGCCCACCCTCCCGGGCTATTATTCTTAGTAGAATTTCACCTATATTAATCCTTCTTCAAGAGGTAGTGATCAAGTACCTACCCGCTGAAGAGAGGATTCTTTCATGTGCTTTTTAGACCTCTTTTATTAGGAAAAACCAGCTGGAAACATATAAATGTCTAAAAGGCCTCTAAAGTGAAAAATTAACTCTATTGTGCCCAGAAACAGTTAACAACGGCGGGTAACCCGGAGCCTCCTCATCCTCCTAAGGGCCATCGCCCTTCTCGGGGCTCCACCCTAAAAAGAATTAAGGGAAAAGTGGGATATATATGTTTCTTAGAACTTCTTTCTTGGCCACCATAGTTTTCTGCCTAGGAGTACTGAGACTACTGGTAGGAATAAGTACGCTCCCAGTGCTGCTGAAAATAGGACTGCAACAGACAATGCTATGCCGATTTCTTTTATTCCCCAGCTTTCTGAAACAAGCATTGATAGAAATGCACTTGCTACAATGAAGGATAGTCCTATGATAAATAAACTGAACTCTGCAGATGCTCTTTCAGCAGCCTCCTTTGCGTTTAGTGTCCTCATGAGTTCTCTTACGCGGTTTATGTAGAAGCTGTTGTAGTCTATGCCTACGCCTATAATTACACTTACGAGGATTATTGGGAGGAACCATGGTATGGGAATGTTCATGTATTCTGCCACCCACTTCGTTGCCGCAAGTCCTCCAAAGACCGAAATACCTAGGCTACTAAGTATTATAACAGTCACTGGAAGGCTTCTGTACGTCAGGAAGAGTGTGATGAACATTAGTATGATAGCCGCTGGAAGGACTTTTCCATAGAACTCTGAATCGAGGAGATCCTCTATTTCCTTGCTTGCCTCAGGCTCTCCACCAACATATATTTTAATGTCCTCTGTCTTATATGAATGTGCAATTTTCCTGACGCTCTGAACGGCTTTCATACCATCAAGGGAAAGAGGATTCACAGACAGTGTAATTTCTATTCCAACAATTTTACCATTCTTCGATGAGTAAGACTCGTTGTCTAAGACTGACGTTACATGTGCGACGTTCTCTACGTTCTTTATCTCTTCAACGAGGTTTCTTATAACGTCAACGTGGTTCTTCCAGTGATCCTCGAATTCTACAATAATCCTTATGGGAATCAATGATCCTATGTCGTAATTACTTGCGTAGAAGTTGTAGGCTTCATATGACTTGCTATTAATTGGTAAGAAAACAGTGTAGTCATGACTGCGTTCTATGGTGAACGCTTCGTATCCCATAAAGGCTCCGAACGCTATTATTACTATGAACAATGCAGAGGCTACTTTAGGCTCTGAAAGTCTTCTTACGACAATGCTTCTCAGTGATTGAAGTTTCTTTTTCGTCTTTTCGATATCGTAAGGATACCAGAACCACTTTCTACCCTTAGTGAGTACAAGTATTGAAGGCGTTACTATAAGGCTTGACACATAAACGTACGCAACTCCTATAGGAAGTGTTAGGCCCAAGGATTTCATGAATGGGAAGTCCCACGCTAATGCTAACACTGCGAATCCCGCCATGTCAGTAAACGCACTCGCGGATATCCCTGCAAAGGACTCTCTGAGAGCTATTTCAACAGCCTTAAGATAGTCTACCCCGTTTGCTAGTTCTATCTTAAACCTCCTTACCATGTATGTTGCGTAATCGACACCAAGTCCTAGGGGAGCAGTTATTAGTAGTGTCCTTGAATAACTACTTACATCAATGAGCCCTAGGTGCCCAAGGATGTATACGGTAGCCAAGCTCATCGTTATAGCTGTTCCTATTCCTATGAACGGTAACACAGATGCCAAGAACGACTCCATGACAATTATGGTAATTATTATCACGGAAAGTGTCGAGACAAGTTGTATGCGACTCGCCTCCTTCTCGCCAAATGATGAAAGCTCCTCGTTCATGATGTGCTCTCCGAAAATGTGTACATTGGCACCCTCTGGAAGAGTCTCTTTTGCTATGTTATACGCTCTTATGGCCTTCTCGTAGCTGTCTGTGTTAAGCACTATTACAAAAGATCTGTTATCATTGGATACTAAGATTCCGTGTATATCCTCAAAGATGGTCTCCCAGATCTTGTTGAAGACAAGCTTAGAGTACTTTTCTATAACGTCAATGTTATTGTAAGTATAGTTATCTGCGATATCCTTCACAAATTCTTCTGGGTTTATTCCAAGAGACTCAAATGCTGACTTGGCGTCTTCAGGAACTATTAGTAGATCCTTTATTATGGTATTTAATTCATCTCTCGTGATGTTCGTTCCATAGACTCTTATGTAATCTAGGAGTTTCTTACCTTCCTCTGGGACTATAGATACTAAATCATCCACT
>QMTT01000179.1 GCA_003663565.1 Thermoplasmata archaeon | reverse complement strand
GAGCTTGCGACCGTCTTCGGTGATTACGTGGGTTCTAAACGAGACTAAAAATTTAGAAATGTCGGTCATCCTCGCCCGCCTCCTCATTCTTCTACAATTTTCACGCTCGTCTTTTTCCTATACGACGCCTTTTTCTCCGTGTTCTTAGAAGTCTTTCCGTTCATGCCGTTAGCTCCGTTTAGAACGTTCGTGATTTCACGATATAGGGATTTTATGAAGTTTCTCGCCTCGTCTTCGTTTAAAACGACGTATGCGACGTTATTCTCAACTTTGACGAATTTTTCAAACCTTATCGCGATACCGACGCCTTTCCTCGCCCTATTGACGTTCATCGTGAACTTCGACGTCTTTACTTCGCCCGTTTTCTTTTTCGTTCTCTTTGACGGTTGACCTCGCTCTAACGCCGAAATCCTTTTATCCAAGTCGTCCAGTTTACTTTCGATACGTTCCAAAACCTCCTTTAACTCCTTACTCAAACCGCACACCTCCTTAACGTTTTTTCTATCCGACACGTCGTCGGATGACCGTAAACCGTTAAGATACGCCTCGAATTCGGAAACGACGTCAAAATTGCGTGAGTTAATAAAAAACCGTCATGCGTATCGATATAGCGTTTAATCCTTTTGAAATCGTCCTCTTTCGTAATTTGATACGCTCTAAAGCTTACGCCCTTCGGAATAAGCGATTTCCAAACGTCTTTATAGTTGATATACTCGTCCGTTGCGATGATCGTGTGGACGTGTGGATACGGCTTTTCAGACAATTTACCGTAATACTTAGCACGGTATTTCTTGACAACCGACCTAAAAACGTTGTATACGTATCCACGAGGATATCCTTCGTTATCCCTTACTGTGATGAAATAGAAAAACTTAAAAGGACTTTTTCTACCCTTATTATCGATCACGACCGCCCGCCTCCTTCTAATTAATTTCTTTCGTCTAACGGTTCGATCACGATACGCCCGTTCTCGATCGTTACTTTCACGTAATCGCCAATCTGATCGGCTATTTCATTTGGGATTTTGACGACTTTTTCAACGTTCCCTTTCATCGACTTCGCACGTCTCACTTTAAACGTCCAAACAGGTTTTAGCTCGCTAACCGCCATGCTTCAACACCTCGCTACACCAAATACTACACTACGAAGTGGAGTGGAATCGAAAGTAATTTAAACTTTTCGGTGAAATACAACACATGGACGACGTTATGAAAGGTCGGATTCTCAACGCTATATCGAACGGAGCGAGATTTTTCACGGAAATACAAAGAAAAGCGGACGTTTCTCCGTCAACGCTAAGCAAATATCTACGTGAATTAGAACATGACGGTTTACTCGTCGTTGAATTAGATCGTAATAAACGTAAACCATTCTACCGCTTAAATGAAGAACGTAAAGACGAAATCGATCGTCTTATCAACGTTTACGTGTCGAGCGAGATTAAAGAAGCAAAAGAAAAATTATCGTTCGTTTCCAAATTACCAACGCTTACGGATGAAGATCGTAAGAAGATCGAAGAACTAATCAAAAAGCTCGAATCGTTATGAGAGCCGTTAAACGTCCTAATTTTAATAAAGAACGTTCTAAAGCGATCTTACTCGACGGTAAACGTTTTTACGTCGTAAACGTCGAAATTAGCGATTACGACTACTCGTTCGTTGATTACATAAACGGTAAAATCTGTCTACGTGAAAATTCACCCGATCTTGAAGCGGAATTTTACCACGAGGATCATCACTTATATTGTCCGTTGTCAGAACCTATCTGGACGCCTACGTTACCAACGTTAGCGGATAAAAGCTTAAACTCGTTAAACGACGAATGTATAATCGCTAAAATCTACGCCGACGAAGACGTGAGGAGAAACGTTATCAAAACTTTAATACGAACGATTAAACCTAAACGGGATAAGAAATCTCGGATAACCGTCGAAACGTTCAAGGCTTTATTTGAACCGGTCGTAACACTCGGACGATTCGATAACATATTCGAAGACGTGAGAATCCACGACCACCTTGTTAAACGTCATAGAATTAGTGAAGACCGTCTAAAAGTTATTGAACAGGACGCTGAATTCGTGTATTACGGAATTCGTTGCGTTTACGAACGATTAAAGGATTTCTACGATTGGATACCGTTTCTCGAAAAATTCTACCGTATTACCGAACCGCTCGTCCGTAAAGGCGTGTATTCCTACGGATACGTCTTTTACCCGATATTTGACAAAATTATTTGTAAAATGAACGATTGGAAATTAACGAAGTATTACGATCTGTGTATTCGATCTTTAAAAGACGCTAAAAAGTTCTTTAATTCACGGTCACGTGGAATTTTTAAGATCACCACGCTAAGACGCATCAATCTCGAACTATTCCGGGTAACGTTGATGCGTAAAGCGTTAGAAATCCCAGTAATATGCCACGATCTTTCTTATCTCTTAGCGTTAAACGGAACGCCAATTAACGAGATCGAACATCTTTTAGACGTTAAAATCCTGAAAGGCTTTCGTGATCCATTAGCCGTTTTAAAGAACGGTGAAATCGTAACGTGGTATAAAACGTATAAAATCAACGGAATAAAAACGGATAATAACGTCGTAAAAGACGTATTTCGTCGTCTTTTAGCTCGTCGAACGTCGTCAATCCTACCTTAAGACGCTTGAATAATATTCTTGCCTTTCTCTTTTCTTTCCATTTCGACATCTCAACCACCTTCGTTCACGATCTTTTTCACGAGACCGTAACGTTTCATCGCCTTTATCAGTCCGCTATAAGAGATCGGTTTCTTACCACGTTGACGTCTACGTTCGTTTATGATAGCGTGAATAACACGATAGGACGCGTTAGGATACTGCTTAAGGACGCTCATAATTTCGTCTTTCGTAATCTCGACCGGGCGTCCTTTTTGTTTACCTTGACGCCACGCTTCTTCTTGACGCATACGCATAAAGTCACGTTCTAACTCAGCGACCATTAAGAGCGTGTAGATCATAACCTTCGATGCCGGATCGCTTAGATCGGCTTTCATGTTATGTCGGATAAAATAGACGTTAAATCCCTCGTCGATAAGACGCTTAAGACACTCGACCGCCGTTGTGAGCGAACGCCCTAATCTCGTCAGATCGTAGATTAATATCGTGTTAATACCGTAAGTCTTACAGAAGTTATACATCGCCTTGAACTCGTCACGCTTGAACGGATCACTCGCACCCGTTACCGCCTCGTCCTTGAAAACGTGAACCAATTCTATACCGTTTTCTTTGGCGTATTGCTCTATCGCCTTAACTTGATTGTTAATATCTTCGTCTCTTACCGATACACGAGCGTAACCGACCGCTCTAATCGTCTTGACGTTCGTATCGTTACTATTACTCATGTGAAAAATTACGT